>NZ_JAEHBN010000014.1:0-183445 GCF_016483605.1 Bacillus cereus group sp. N11 | reverse complement strand
CACGCCGCCAGCGTTCATCCTGAGCCAGGATCAAACTCTCCAATAAAGTTAGTTTGTCTAGCATCTAAAAATAAAAATTGACGTTTCACGTTGTTTGTTTCGTTCAGTTTTCAAAGAACTACTTGGTCGCTCATTTGCGACTCCCTTATGTTAACATCTTCGTTTTTCGATGTCAACTAAGTTTTTTAATTTCTTTTTTGTCGTTTTCTGCGTTTCCGCATCAGCGACGGTTATTAATATATCATGGTGAAAATTGAAATGCAACACCTTTTATAAACTTTTTTTAAAACCACCCACATTTCTTTTTTAATATCATATACTTAAACGAAATATCTCTTCATGTATAAGCAATTCCTACATATATTCTATATAAAGTTACTCTATCAAAAACCGTTTCTTTCTATAATAAACGTTTTATTCCTATAAAATATCATACAAGGAGGAATACATATGGACTATACCGATTTATTACTCAAACTAGGTCTCTCGGCTATTTTAGGATTCGCCATCGGTTTAGAACGTGAATTAAAACGTAAACCACTTGGTTTAAAGACTTGTTTAGTTATCTCTATTATTAGTTGCCTCCTCACTATTGTTTCTATTAAAGCAGCTTACAATTTACCACATACCGACCATATGAATATGGACCCCCTTCGACTTGCTGCTCAAATTGTATCAGGAATTGGTTTTTTAGGTGCAGGTGTTATTTTACGAAGAGGAAACGATAGTATTGCTGGGCTAACGACCGCCGCCATGATTTGGGGTGCTTCTGGTATTGGCATTGCCGTTGGAGCTGGTTTCTATATTGAAGCGATTTTCGGAATGTGCTTCCTTATGATTAGTGTAGAACTTATACCATTAACGATGAAATTTATAGGACCTAGGTCATTTCGTCAACGTGATATCGCAGTGAAACTTGTTGTACGAAATATGGACAATATCCCGATCGTAATTGAAGAAATAAAAGAAATGGATATAAAAGTTAAGAACATGAAGCTCAAAACATTGGAAAATGGTTCGCACTATTTACATTTAAAATTGTCTATCGATCAAAAAAGACATACTGCTGATGTTTATTATGCTCTTCAACACCTTGAAAGTGTTCAACAAACTGAAGTTGAAAGTATGTAATAGAAAACAAACTCTCTTTTAAATTAGAGAGTTTTTCTTTTTTCTATAATGGTAACAATGAATGTAGTCCTGCAAAGTAAGGAGGAATTGGCAATTGAAATCCCGTCCAAATTTAGTAGATACATTTCGTGATTCCATTATTTTTCGTTTAATTTGCTTTATTGTTGTACTTACTGCTTTTTCCGGCTTTCTTATACATAGATTAGAACCATCGCACTTCACCACATGGTTTGATGGAATTTGGTGGTCAATCGTTACAATTTTCACTGTTGGCTATGGTGACTTCGCCCCACATACACTAATAGGCAAACTCATCGGTATGAGTATTATTTTATTTGGAACCGGTTTTTGTTCTTATTATATGGTTCTATTCGCCACTGATATGATTAATAAACAATATATGAAAGTTAAAGGAGAAGAAGCTGCGACTGCTAGCGGTCATATGATTATTGTCGGATGGAACGAACGGGCAAAACATGTTGTAAAACAAATGCACATCTTACAACCAAACCTTGATATCGTTTTAATTGATGAAACACTTTCTTTACTTCCAAAACCATTTCATCATTTAGAGTTTATAAAAGGTTGTCCACATCACGATCAAACGTTATTAAAAGCTAACATTACAACGGCACACACCATATTAATAACGGCTGATAAAGAAAAAAATGAAAGCTTAGCTGATACACAGTCCATCTTAAATATTTTAACTGCAAAAGGACTTAATCCAAACATTCATTGCATCGCTGAACTTCTTACTTCGGATCAAATTCAAAATGCAACGAGAGCTGGTGTATCAGAAATTATAGAAGGAAATAAATTAACGAGCTATGTATTTACCGCTTCTCTTTTATTTCCTTCTATTTCAGGTGTACTATTCTCACTTTACGATGAAATCTCTGATAACAAATTGCAACTGATGGAGCTTTCTCCGCCTTGCACCGGACAAACTTTTGCAAATTGTAGCTATACTCTTTTAAAACAAAACATTCTCTTACTAGGTATAAAGCGTGACGATCAATATATGATTAACCCAGTCCATACCTTCATTCTTATCGAAAGCGACATACTTATTGTTATTCACCATTAAAAAAGTGACGCTCTAGTTCCTGTACTAATACTTTCCCAATATTAATATACTTACTTTTCACATCTCCATCTGGATCTTTCGGCTCAGCAAATTGATCAAATCCGCTCGTTCCAGCTGTTAACGCATTCACATTATCATCTAGTTCGTCTTGATACACATGCGAAAGAATATACGGCGTTTCAAGACGGACTATTACACCAGGCACATCTAATTCCCCATCCACAGCTGTAAATGGCACTCGTAAAAATTGATAGCCATCTTCTTCGTCGATTTTGTAATCAAAGCACCCTTTATCGTAATCCCAATTGCCACCAATACTATATCCAAGTGGTTTCATAACCTCTTCTAACTTATATAACGCATATGTATGTCCTTTTAACTTTGATTGAATCGGAATCAAGCCCATCCCTCCAAGACTTTTCCTTTAGCATACCCATTCTAGTTTGAATATACCGATGGACATTTCAGTAAAATAATAAAAAGCGACCGGATCTTCGGTCGCTTTTTATTATTTTAAACGCTCTTCTAATTCTGCTTTTAATTCTTCAAATCCTGGTTTACCAAGTAAAGCAAACATGTTTTTCTTGTATGCTTCTACTCCTGGTTGGTCAAATGGATTTACGCCTAATAAGTAGCCGCTCATCGCACATGCTTTTTCGAAGAAGTATACAAGGTAACCGAATGTGTACTCATTTAATTCAGGAATATTTACGATTAAGTTTGGTACTCCGCCATCGCTATGTGCAAGTAATGTACCTTCATATGCTTTTGTGTTTACGAAGTCTACAGTTTCACCAGCAAGGTAGTTTAATCCATCTAAATCGTTTTCTTCTGATTCGATTGTCAGTTCATGTGTAGATTTACCCACTTTAAGAACTGTTTCAAATAAGTCACGACGACCTTCTTGAACGTATTGACCTAATGAGTGTAAATCAGTTGAGAAGTTTGCTGAAGATGGGAAAATACCTTTTTGATCTTTTCCTTCACTTTCACCAAATAACTGTTTCCACCACTCAGCGAAGTATTGAAGCGCTGGCTCATAGTTAACAAGCATTTCAATTGTTTTTCCTTTATTGTATAAAGCGTTACGAACTACTGCGTATTGATAAGCTGGGTTTTCTTCTAGTTCTGATGCCCCGAAGTCGTCATGACCAGCAGCTGCACCTTTCATCATCTCTTCAATATTTAAGCCACTTACTGCGATTGGTAATAAACCAACTGGCGTTAATACAGAGAAACGTCCTCCAACATCATCTGGAATTACGAATGTTTCGTAGCCTTCGTTATCAGCTAATGTTTTTAATGCACCACGCGCTTTATCTGTAGTTGCATAAATACGTTTGCGAGCTTCTTCTTTTCCATACTTCTCTTCTAATAACTTACGGAAAATACGGAATGCAAGTGCAGGCTCTGTTGTTGTACCTGATTTGGAAATAACGTTAATAGAGAAGTCTTTACCTTCTAATACATCCATTAAATCTTTCATGTAAGTGGAGCTAATGTTTTGTCCAACAAATAGCACTTGTGGAGTTTTACGTTGTTCTTTAGAAAGCGTATTGTAGAATGAATGGTTTAACATTTCGATTGCTGCACGTGCTCCTAGGTAAGAACCACCGATACCTACAACAAGTAAAATGTCAGAGTCATTTTTAATTTTTTCTGCGCATTTTTGAATGCGAGCAAATTCTTCTTTGTCATATTGAAGCGGAAGCTCTACCCACCCAAGGAAATCGTTCCCAGCTCCAGTTTTTTCGTGGATTGCATGATGTGTTACTTTCACTGCATCACGTAAATAAGTGATTTCATGTTCACCGATGAAGGATAACGCTTTAGAATAGTCGAACGTTACATGTGTACTCATCTTTTTCCCTCCAATTATGGATATGTATTTCTGTATTCACTTTAGCGAAACTGAAGTTGTAAATCAAGCGATTCAACCAGTGTAAACGTAACCAATATATATTTTTTAGAAAAAGTTCATTTTTTGCATAAAAATTCGCATTTTTCGGTATAGATGTATATACATCTTTTTTTCACACATTTTTTATGTATAAAAACAACATAACTGCACCATTCTATAAAAGAGTTGATTAACTCAGCGCTTGCTCATGCTTCACAATTAAGGGGGGCTTTTTCATGAGTACATTGCAACGTATCGCATTAGTCTTTACTGTAATTGGTGCAGTAAACTGGGGACTAATCGGGTTCTTCCAGTTTGACTTAGTAGCAGCCATTTTCGGCGGACAAAACTCAGCTCTTGCACGTATTATTTACGGCATCGTTGGTATATCTGGGCTTATCAATCTTGGTTTACTGTTTAAACCATCTGAAAATCTTGGTACGCACCCAGAAACAAACGAAATTCGATAATCAGTATGTCCTTTCACCTCCGACATACGAATATGATTGCATGCAATCATATTTGCAAATATATATCATAAGATAAAGTAAAAGAGGAACGCTCATATGCGCTCCTCTTTTACTTTGTTAACTCGGACTCTTCAATCCATTCTGTCAGCTTTTCTCGCAACGTATTAAATCCGTCCTTAGATGGATTCGGTATAAGAATCCTTCCTTGTTTTCTTTTCGCAGCTTTTAACGATAAACTCATTTTTCTGTGCTCTTCATCAATTGAAAGTACTTTTACTTCTACTGTATCGCCGACTTTCAAAAAGTCATGAATATCCTTTACATATCCATTTGTAATTTCAGATATATGCACAAGTCCTTGTGTTTCTGCATCTAACGCTACAAATGCACCGTAATCTTGAATTCCAGTCACTTTCCCTGTTACAACCACTCCTGTTGTATATTGTTCTGACATATGAAACACTCCCATACGTTTACCATTTTCTCTACAAATGTAGATTGCAAAACAGATGTACTTATTTTAAATATCCGATTAATTAGTACGCCTGTTACGTATCGCTACCTAACAGGCGCATACCTTATATTAGTAAATTATACCACTATGACAGAACTCATTCAAAATTCACGAAAAAATTTCCTGTAGCACGTATAATTCTCCAATATTGGGATAGAATACTAACACATGGCTTTCTAGTATTCCCCCCCTTTTATGGACAAAACGTATTATGTTTTGTCCTTTTTTTATTCTCGACGAACCGTTCCATTCTCTTCATTGCTTCCATAAGTTGTTCAAGCGATGTTGCATACGAACAACGAATAAATCCTTCACCACTTTCTCCAAATACACTTCCAGGTACAACAGCCACTTTTTCTTCTAGTAATAACTGTTCTGCAAATTCCGCTGAAGTTAGTCCAGTTGAGGCAACAGAAGGAAAGACATAAAACGCCCCGCCCGGCACATGACACGTTAATCCCATCTCATTGAAAGATGTCGCCATAAAATTACGGCGTTTCTTATAGCTATCTCTCATTCGAATGACTTCATCATCCCCTCCGCGTAATGCTTCAAGAGCTGCGAACTGGGACATCGTCGGTGCACACATCATAGAATATTGATGAATTTTAAGCATCAACTCTGAAAATTGAACGGGAGCTGCGATCATACCGAGACGCCATCCTGTCATCGCAAATCCTTTTGAAAATCCCGAAATTAAAATCGTATGTTCGCGCATGTTTTGAATGCTCGCGAAACTCGTATACACTTCGTCATATACAAGCTCTGCATAAATTTCATCAGATAATACGATTAAATTGTACTTCTCAACCATTACTGCTAACTTTTCTAGTTCGGATTTGTTTAACATTGCACCTGTTGGATTATTTGGGGAACAAAGTAAAATTGCCTTTGTTTTCGCTGTAATAGCTGCTTCAATTTGTTCGGGTTGTAATTTAAACTCTTTTTCTAAAGTAGTCGCTATAGGAACTGGAACTCCTCCAGCTAATGTTACAAGCGGTGCATAAGAAACGAAGCTCGGTTCAATAATGAGTACTTCATCATCAGGATTTATAATGGCACGCATCGCTACATCTAACGCTTGGCTCGCTCCAACCGTAACAATGATTTCATCGTTTGGATCATAAGATACTGCAAATTGTTTTTTTAGATACTTTGCTATTTCTTGACGGAGCTCCAATAATCCTGCATTTGCTGTATACGCTGTATATCCTTGCTCTAAAGAACGGATACATGCTTGCCTTACATTCCAAGGTGTAACAAAGTCAGGCTCTCCCACTCCAAGTGAAATAACACCTTTCATACTTGCGGCTAAATCGAAAAACTTTCGAATACCAGACGGTTGTAAAGATCCTGCTACTCTAGACAGTTCAAACTGCTTCATGGTGTCACCACAATTCGCTTATCATCATCGTTTTTTTCATAAATAATTCCCTCATGTTTATACTTCTTCAAAATGAAATGAGTTGTTGTAGAAACGACAGATTCAATCGTTGCTAATTTCTCAGAAACAAACATCGCTACTTCTCCCATCGTCTTTCCTTCTAATGTAATAGAAAGATCATATGTCCCTGACATTAAATACACGGATTTCACTTCTGAATAGCGATAAATTTGTTCAGCAACTGCATCAAACCCAACACCGTGCTTCGGCGTAACTTTCACATCAATCATCGCTGTTAAACCCGTATGTTCTTTTACTTTTGTCCAATCAATATGTGTTACATAATCCACAATAATCTTTTCACTTTCTAATTTCGCAACCATCTTCTTCACTTCTTCTACTTCTATATTTAATAGCTTCGCCAATGTATCTACAGACAAACGACTACTTTTTTCAAGACAAGCCAATAATTCTAATTCCTTTTCAGTCACCATATAAATCATCCTTCCTTTTCGTTTCTGTCTAAATTATACAAATACCCTTTCCAGTTTGAAAAGAAGATTTTTTTAGAGAATTATGTCAAAATAAAGTGAAACTTTAATCAGTGGAAAGGTTCATCCCGCTGATTATTAGCCCACACCAATCGGGCTTTTACGGGCAGTTAGTCTCCCCCTATCTTCTTTGCTTCAGGCATTTTTAGGGGCGGGAGGCTTTATTGTCCGTTAACAAGGGAGAAAAGTGAGAGGGGATGGAACCGTGAAACCAAAAGTATATATCGCTGAACCAGTTCCAACATTTGTAGAAAACTATTTATCAGAACACTGTGATTATGAAAAATGGAATCAAAATGAGAAAGTACCTCGTGATGTTCTATTAGAGAAGATACAAGATAAAGATGGGTTATTAAATTTCGGATCTGCCATAAATGAAGAATTGTTAAATGTAGCACCGAAATTAAAAGTAGTGAGTAACATTTCTGTTGGCTATGATAATTTTGATTTACTAGCGATGGAAAAGCGAAATGTCATCGGAACGAATACACCATACGTATTGGATGATACAGTAGCTGACCTCGTTTTCGCTCTTATGTTATCTGCTGGTCGTCGTGTTTGCGAACTCGATTCCTATGTGAAAAATGGTGAGTGGAACGCTGAAATCGGAAAAGAACATTTCGGACTAGATGTGCACCATAGTACAATCGGTATTATCGGAATGGGACGAATTGGTGAGGCCGTTGCAAAACGAGCAAAATTCGGATTTGATATGGATGTTCTTTATTATAACCGTCGCCGTAAAGAAGAAGCAGAGCAAAAATTCGATGCTACATATTGTGATTTACAGACGCTACTAAAACAGTCTGACTTTATTGTTCTTCTTACTCCATTAACAGATGAAACATATCATCTTATCGGAGAAAAGGAATTTTCATTAATGAAAGAAACAGCAATCTTTATTAATGCATCTCGCGGGAAAACAGTAGATGAAGCAGCATTAATTCATGCATTAACAGAAAAGAAAATCTTTGCAGCAGGCATCGATACTTTTACACAAGAGCCGATTCAAAAAGATAATCCGCTCTTATCATTACAAAATGTTGTGACTTTACCACACATCGGATCTGCAACATTAAAAACTCGGCAGCAAATGGCCATGACAGCCGCTGAAAATTTAGTTGCAGGGTTACAAGGAAAAACACCGCCTAATATTGTTCGCGGGTAATGATGAATAAGCGAAAGGCAAGATGACATCGTCATCTTGCCTTTTTTTGTTAACATATTTTTTTCTACCTTGGAGATGATATGAACAAAAATCAATGGAGTGACAAAAAATGAATCATGAATATACTTGTCCTTATTTCACTTTTTCCACTCGCGGCACTACTATTCATTACGAATTGTATGAACATAAAAATAAAACAAAACGTCCTACTTTCGTACTCGTTCACGGCTTTTTATCTTCCTCATTCAGTTACCGCCGTCTCATTCCTTTACTATCGAAAGCAGGAACAGTACTGGCTCTTGATTTGCCACCATTCGGAAAAAGTGATAAGTCTCATCTCTTTAAGTATTCTTATCACAATTTAGCAACCATTATTATCGATTTAATTGAACATTTATCTCTCTCAAATATTGTGTTAATTGGGCATTCTATGGGCGGGCAAATTTCTCTCTATGTAAACCGGATACGTCCTGAACTAATCTCAAAGACGATTTTACTATGTAGCTCTAGCTATTTAGCACGCGCAACCTTACCTTTACTGTATTCTTCTTATTTACCGTTCTTTCATTTATACGTAAAGAACTGGATTATACGGCGCGGAATTGTTCATAACTTAATGAATGTCGTTCATGATCACTCATTAATTGATGATGAAATGAAGGAAGGTTACTCCGCTCCTTTTTATGACAACCGTATATTCCCCGCCCTAACTCGCATGATACGAGACCGTGAAGGTGACTTATCTTCAACTGAATTACAAAAAATCGAAACGCCTATACTACTCATTTGGGGTGAAAAAGATCGCGTCGTCCCTGTACATGTAGGACACCGTCTCCATAAAGATTTACCGAATTCAACATTCATCTCTTACGAAAATACAGGGCATTTACTACCTGAGGAAAAGCCTGAACATGTTTATGAAGAAATTATCGCTTTTTCCGCGCAATAAAGTGAAACTTTAATCAGCGGAATGTTTCACCCCGTTGATTATTAGCCCGCACCAATTGGGCTTTTACGAGCAGTGGATCTCCCACCTCACTTCTTTGCCTCAACCGTCTTTTTAGGTGGGGGTCTTACTGCCCAGCAAATAGCGGGATAATATTAAAAAGGCTGTCGGAAATTCCGACAGCCTATAATGAGCAACTTCCGCCTTCTTTTAATACAAGTAACTCTTCAGCTAATTTCTCACATTTTTCAAGCGCAGGTACTTCCTCAAAAGACATAAAGTATATATGTTGAATCTTCTTTGCAATATATTTCGAATCGTCAAACACAGTTACGACGTTCACTACATCACTCGCTTCTGTTTCATAAAACTCCGGTCCCATTCGAAACGGATCCCAATTCTTCACAACCTCTATCATCTTTTCATATGTACCCATCTACTTCCCGCCTTTTCACTTTTTAATACTTTTCTTTATCCTATCACATCAGCTATTCTATAAGAAGAGAGAGAACTTTCATAACTTAGCAGTTTCACAGAAGAAAGGGGCAAACATATGCAGCTATTTCATAAAACGGTAAATCGGCGCGGAACACATAGTACAAAATGGGATACTTATAAAAACGAAGAACTCATTCATGCCTGGATTGCCGATATGGATTTTGAAGTACCAAAACCAATTCAAACTGTATTACAAAAACGTATCGAACACCCTATTTTTGGCTATACACTTCCACCTGAACATATTGGAGACATTATTTGTAACTGGACAAAAAAACAGTACAACTGGGATATTCAAAAAGAATGGATCGTATTTAGTGCGGGGATCGTTCCAGCTCTTAGTACGAGCATACAAGCTTTCACAAAAGAAAACGAACCCGTTCTTGTACAACCACCTATTTATCCTCCATTTTTCGAAATGGTTACAACAAACAACAGACAATTATGCGTGAGCCCATTATATAAACAAAATGGCGCATATATGATAGACTTCGATCATTTAGAAAAACAATTTCAACAAGGGATTAAACTAATGCTTCTTTGTAGTCCTCACAATCCTATTGGACGCGTTTGGACGAAAGACGAGCTAATGAAGCTCGGAGCGTTATGTACAAAATATAATGTAATTGTTGTCTCAGATGAAATTCATGCCGATATTATTTACGGAGATCGTACTCATACACCATTCGCCTCTTTATCTGAAGAATTAGCAGCACGTACCATTACTTGTATGGCTCCAAGTAAAACATTTAATATAGCTGGATTACAAGCATCTATCATTATTATTCCAAATGAAAAACTACGTAATACCTTTACGTCTATTCAATATAGACAAGGGTTCCATGGGCTAAATATATTTGCTTATACAGCGATGCAAAGCGCCTATACAGAATGTAATGATTGGCTAAATGAAATCCGACTATATATAGAAGATAACGCTCAATTCGCTTGTGAATATATCAAAAATCACATACCTACTCTTTCCGTAACGAAGCCAGAAGGTAGCTTTTTATTATGGATTGATTGTTCTCACCTAAAACTTTCTCAAAACGAGCGCACCACGTTACTTGAGGAAAAAGGAAAACTTATCGTCGAACCTGGTGAAAAGTACGGATTAGGCGGCGAAGAACATATTCGAATTAACATTGGCTGCCCACGATCTGTTTTAGAAGAAATTTTAAACAGACTGCGCCATACGTTTTCATAATAAGAAAGGAGCCTGCCTACGAATCAATTTTGGGCAGGCTCCTTTCTCAATTTTTGTCGGTAAATCGATATATTTTAAAAATCGCTGATATATGTTGAGTTACGGTCGATATATTTTGAGTTGCGGTCGATATATTCCAATAATTGCTGATATATTTCCAATTACGTTTCACAAAGAAAGCTACCATCCACGGTAGCTTTTACTTTTTCTTCATATCCGACGCTTTTTTTACAATCACACCGCAAGCAATTCGATCACCAGATTTACCCGTTGGTTGTGTCATGCCATCATCAGGGTTTTCAGTAATAATAATAGACGCTCCATCTTTTCTATGAATCGTCGTTTTCCCTTCTTCAAGCGTTATGTGCGGTGCATCGATATCCGCTTTAATCTTTCCAGAACCATCTGCAATTACATTCGGTAAATCACCATTTTCCGCACCCTTCGGATTGAGTAAGCCATGCTTTTTATTATCTGGATTAAAATGATTACCAGACGATTCAAAACGAGGCGCTTTACACTCTCCAATTTCATGTACATGTATGCCGTGCGGACCAGGCGCGAAACCTTCCCCTTTAATCGTAATTTTCACTCCACTTGTTTGCTGAACTACTTTCGCAGTCCCTACTTCATCTCCTGAAGCATTATGTAATTTCACTTCAATTTCTTTCGGCTTTCCTTGGTCACAACCTGCCATCAGAAATAATAAACAACAACTGAAAAAAAGCCGTTTTTTCATTCTATTCCCTCCAAAATACATTCTGCCCTTAGATTGTCCGAGCATAGAGGGAAACATACAAAAATGAATTACCGTTTCTTTTCAGCTAAAAGCTTTTCTTCTACTTTCTGTAATCGCTCTGCTTCTCGTTTGGATACACGAATGAACATACGCCACGTAGCAACGGCACCAATGATAAATAGAACGCAAACAATCCCTGGAATAATATATTCTGTTTTATCTTCCGGAAAATATAAAGGCATCATATGAAACACTCCTTATTGTAGGATTCAAAAACCATCAGAATTTTCTGTTATATTATTTTAAATTATAGTTGAACCAATTCATATTCTCAAGGGGGCGTTCCGAAAGCGAATGATTTCTTTGACTCCTTCTCCTACTTTCCTTACTATAAACTTGAGGTGAAAAATATGAGAGAAACATTTGAAATTGGTGAAATCGTTACTGGTATTTATAAAACGGGAAAATACATCGGCGAAGTTACAAATAGCCGCCCTGGCAGTTACGTCGTAAAAGTATTAGCTGTTTTAAAACATCCGGTGCAAGGTGACTTACATAACGTAAAACAAGTTGACGTACCATTTTTCCATGAAAGACGTGCTTTAGCTTTCCGTGAACAAACGAACATTCCAGAACAAATGGTGAAGAAATATGAAGGAGAGATTCTAGATTATACAGATTCACTCAAATTAGCATTAGAAACTCAAATGAATTCATTTTCTGAAGATGATTCACCTTTTGCGGTTCGTAGTCTAGAAACATTAGAGCAGTTAAAAAAAGACTACAAACTTTAAAAAAACAAAACGACCAAATTACATACTGTGCAATTTGGTCGTTACTGTGTACTCACTTTCTTTAACACTTTTGAAAAGTCCACGAGTTCCCCTAATGTTGGAGGTGCTGGTTTCACTAAATACTCTTTATCTTTTTCTACTAATTTAAAAATATTGTACGTCGTCATCGCATCATCTAGCGCACAATGATGCTTACCCGTTCCTACTTTTCCATACGCCTCAATCGCTTTCCATAATCCTGTTTGATTTCTTTCTCCAAAAAACTTCTTATACTCAAGCGATAAATCACGACACTGTCCGAAAAACGGAAAAGCTACTCCCGACATTTCACAATTATGCTTCAGCACTTTCATATCCATATTTCCCCACGTTACAATGGTCGGTTTACATCTTTTTTCGTATTCTGCAAGTTTATCAATGAGTTCAGGAAATGAAATTCCTTTATCCACGATTTCTTGTTTAATTCCTAAAAATTTCTTGCATCGATCCGTTAAAGAAGGAAATGTTTTCGGCCTGACATGTGATGAATACGTATCTTCTACCTTACAACCTACAACCGAGACGAGTCCTACCTCAATAATTTCCGGGAAAAATCCTTTTGGTTTCTTTCGATGCTGGGGCATCGTAAACTCAAAATCTAAAAATAAAAATCTTTGTTCATCCATACGATCCCTTCCTTATCATCTTTGTCATTCCTTTCTATTTGACACTCCTACACGAACAAGCTCGAATGCTAATTCCATTTTAAATATTCAGATTGGATGTATCTTATATATATGTCAAATGCCCACAAATATTTTTAAAAATGAGAAAAAATGACCTATGCAGAAAATATGACAAAATCCCTCCTTTCATTTACATCCGCAGTTTTTCTACTTTATAATGACGTTATGTGTGTTTCATCTAGTTAATATTTGACACACTAAGAAAAATGAATGAAAGGAGATGAGATTTTTGCACGAAACAACGCAAGAACTCGCTAACTGGCAGTATTATTTTGCTATCGCAGTCTTTTTAATTACATATGCCATTATTATTTCTGAAAAAATTAATCGCGCTGTCATCGCACTTCTTGGTGCAGCACTCATGGTAATTGTGGGGGTCGTCGATTTACATAACGCCTTTACGAAACATATTGAATGGGGAACGATTACGCTACTCATCGGTATGATGATTTTGGTGAACATTACGAGTAAATCAGGTGTTTTCCAATACGTTGCCATTAAAGCAGCAAAAGGGGCACAAGGAAATCCAATTAAAATTTTAATTTCCCTTTCCCTACTTACCGCGCTTGGCTCCGCATTTTTAGATAACGTTACAACTGTACTTCTTGTTGTTCCAGTTACTTTATCTATTACGCGCATCTTGCAAGTAAATCCTGTTCCTTATTTACTTTCTGAAATTATTTTTTCAAACATTGGGGGAACAGCAACATTAATTGGTGATCCGCCAAATATTATGATTGGTTCTGCAAATAAGCACCTAGACTTCAACGCTTTCTTACTGAATCTAGCACCAATCGTAATTATTATTATTGCAGTTACAGCAACAATACTTTACTTCATGTACCGTAAACAATTAATTGCTGATCCTGTACAAGTTAAAAAATTAATGAGCTTAGATGAAAAACAATACATTAAAGATCCAGTATTAATGAAAAAATCTTTAACAGTACTTGGACTTACAATTGTAGGTTTCATGACTCATTCCATTTTCCATGTTGATGCAGCTATTATCGCCTTGACTGGTGCTACTGTACTTATGCTAATCGGTGTGAAAGAACATGAAATTGAAGAAGTATTCGCAAGCGTAGAATGGGTGACGATTTTCTTCTTCGCGGGACTATTCGTACTCGTTGGAGGACTTATCGATATCGGTCTTATCAAAATGTTAGCTCAAAAGGTAGTCGGAATAACAGGCGGAGATATTTCTCATGCATCTATCCTTATTCTATGGGTATCTGGTATCGCCTCTGCAACAATCGATAACATTCCATTCGTTGCAACAATGATTCCACTTATTAACGATATGGCAGTTGGGCTAGGTTTATCACCTTCTGACGCACAAATCGACGTATTATGGTGGGCATTAGCATTAGGTGCTTGCCTAGGTGGAAATGGAACTTTAATCGGGGCTTCTGCTAACGTAATCGTAGCCGGAATCGCAAGTCGTGAAGGACATAAATTTAGCTACATGGAATTCCTTAAAGTCGGCTTCCCAATTATGATTGTTTCATTAATCATTTCTCATATTTACATTTATTTACGCTATCTTATGTAGTAGAAAAAGGGCTGTCCTATGTGGCAGCCCTTTTTTCTTAGTCAACGAAATATCAATTAACCAACAAAGAGCTGTTCCAAAATAGCTTCGAAACAGCTCCCCGCATATATCTACTCGTTATATCTTACCGGCTCATTTCGGATAATGAATAAATGAATCGGCAAGAAAACCGAAAATGTGATTACATGAATAATCGTAAATAGTATAGAGTTCGTTCCGTATCTGTCTAAAATAGCGTAGATGAGATAAATGGACAGCACAATCGATACGGCTGTTGCTAGTAAACTTATAATTGGTACGAAGTTAAAGATGAAACATGCGACATATATACCGAATACTTTCCACCCTGCCTCTTCTTTCAAGAAATCTGGTAATTTATCCTTCGCCAAGTCACCCCACGTCTTACTATTCAAAAATGGAATAAACGCAAGAACCCCATCAGTTGCACCATCATTTTTTGCCATCGTATAAAGTGCAAAAGCCGTTAACAAATACGAAATAATTGCCCAAATTATTATAACAAGAATAAACGCAAAACTAAGAGCAAAGAAACCTGCTAGTACGCTCTGATCTTCCATCTTATCCTCTCCCCTCTCTTTTCAACATATTTCATTACATTGCAAGTTATGTTTTAAAATTTAACCAAACTCTTTGTATAATAAGAGAAGAAAGGTAATAAGAGAGGAGAAACACTTATGCATCCATTTGTACAAGCATTACAAGAGCATTTTACAGCTCATCAAAATCCTGAAAGAGCAGAACCAATGGCTCGTTATATGAAAAATCACTTCCCATTTCTAGGTATTCAAACACCGGAAAGACGCCAATTATTAAAAGACGTCATTCAAATACATACTCTCCCAGATAAAAAAGACTTCCAAATTATCGTACGTGAACTTTGGAACTTACCAGAACGTGAATATCAAGCTGCCGCACTTGATATTATGCAAAAATATAAAAAGCATATAAACGAAACTCATATCCCATTTTTAGAAGAACTTATTGTTACGAAATCTTGGTGGGATTCTGTTGATAGCATCGTCCCTACATTTTTAGGTACTATCTTTTTACAACATCCCGAATTAATTTCTGCATATATTCCAAAATGGATTGCATCAGATAACATATGGTTACAACGTGCCGCTATTTTATTCCAACTAAAATATAAACAAAAGATGGATGAAGAACTTCTTTTCTGGATTATTGGACAACTACATTCTTCAAAAGAATTTTTCATTCAAAAAGCGATCGGCTGGGTTCTTCGCGAGTATGCAAAAACAAAGCCTGATATCGTTTGGGAATACGTGCAAAATAACGAGCTTGCCCCGCTCAGTAAACGTGAAGCAATTAAGCATATTAAACAAAATTACGGAATAAATAACGAAAAAATAGGCGAGACTCTATCATAGATAGACGCGTTCCTCTATTGAGATTTAAAAAAGAACGTGTTAGAATATGTTCATTATTATTAATATAAGTAGCGATGACGGACTTATAAGTACTTGCACAAAAAGCGATTCAGGGATAGTGAAAGCCTGAAGACGCAAGGAAACGGCAGTCTCGAGCATTACATGATAAAGTGGATGCACATTTTGTGTATCAACTAGGGTGGAACCGCGGGCAAACGCTCGTCCCTAGGCAAATATGCCTTGGGATGAGCGTTTTTTTATGTTTTTCAAAGCATATACTGCGCATTTCACAAGTACCAGAGCACGTCATCGCCAATACGTTAACTTTCAAAAGGAGGATTTTATTATGTATTCAATGGAACAAGTTGTAAACTTAGCGAAACATCGCGGTTTTGTTTTCCCTGGTTCTGAAATTTACGGTGGTCTTGCAAACACTTGGGATTACGGTCCACTTGGAATCGAATTAAAAAATAACGTTAAAAAAGCTTGGTGGAAAAAATTCATTCAAGAATCTCCACACAACGTTGGTTTAGATGCAGCTATTTTAATGAACCCAAAAACTTGGATCGCTTCTGGTCACGTTGGTAACTTCAACGATCCAATGATCGACTGTAAAAAATGTAAAGCGCGTCACCGTGCTGACAAATTAATTGAAGATGCATTAGATGCAAAAGGCATTGAAATGGTTGTTGACGGTCTTACTTTCGACCAAATGGCTGACTTAATGAAAGAACATGAAGTAAAATGTCCTGATTGTGGTAGTGAAGAGTTCACTGAAATTCGTCAGTTCAACTTAATGTTCAAAACATTCCAAGGTGTTACAGAGTCTAGCACAAACGAAATCTTCCTTCGTCCTGAAACAGCACAAGGTATTTTCGTAAACTTCAAAAACGTACAACGCTCTATGCGTAAAAAACTTCCATTTGGTATTGGCCAAATTGGTAAGAGTTTCCGTAACGAAATCACGCCTGGTAACTTCACATTCCGTACACGTGAATTCGAACAAATGGAACTTGAATTCTTCTGTAAGCCTGGTGAAGATTTAGAGTGGTTCGCATTCTGGCGTGAAACTTGTAAAAACTGGTTACTTTCACTTGGTATGCATGAAGAGAGCATGCGTCTTCGTGACCACGGTGAGGAAGAGCTATCTCACTACAGTAACGCAACAACTGACATTGAATTCAAATTCCCATTCGGTTGGGGCGAACTATGGGGCGTTGCATCTCGTACAGACTTCGATTTAAAACGTCACATGGAACACTCTAACGAAGACTTTAACTATATCGATCCACAAACGAACGAGCGTTACGTACCATACTGCATCGAGCCATCTTTAGGCGCAGACCGTGTAACATTAGCGTTCTTATGTGATGCATATGAAGAAGAGCAATTAGAAAACGATTCTCGTACAGTTCTTCGTTTCCACCCTGCTTTAGCACCATACAAAGCAGCAATCTTACCATTATCTAAAAAGCTATCTGAAGGTGCTACTGATGTATTCGCAGAACTAGCTAAAGACTTCATGGTAGACTTTGATGAAACTGGTTCTATCGGTAAACGTTACCGTCGTCAAGACGAAATCGGTACACCATTCTGTATCACATACGACTTCGACTCTGTTGAAGACAAAGCTGTTACAGTACGTGACCGTGACACAATGGAACAAGTTCGTATGCCAATTAGCGAACTAAAAGGTTTCTTAGAAAAGAAAATCCAGTTCTAATTATAAAAAAAGAGGCTGCTCATGAGAGCTGCCTCTTTTTTATTTTTCACGTTTTTCTTTAATTGCTACTGTACATCTTGAAATACATATTAAATCATCATTTTCATCAATGATACGAATATCCCAAACCATCGTTGAATGTCCTCTATGTATCGGTGTCCCGATTGCTGTTACGATTCCATCTTTCTTTGAGCGAATATGATTTGCATTAATTTCTAGACCGAAACAAATACATTTCTCTTGATCAATTAAATTATATGATCCAACACTTGCTACTGTTTCCGCTAACGCAATAGAAGCACCACCATGTAAAAATCCAAACGGCTGATGCGTACGCTCGTCAACAGGCATCGTAGCAACTACTTTATCTTCTGTCATTTCTAACAACTCAATTCCAAGTGAGTCCATTAAAGTTTTTGCCATATCGTTTTCGCCTTCTCTCTTTAATTAAATGTATAATTTTACCTATTTATTTTCAAACTACCTATAATACTTATATAAGGAGGTTTCACCACAATGAAACAGAAACTTTGTATACTATTGCTCATGTTCTCCTTGCTGACTATTGTACCAAATTGTGCAATGGCAGCCAAAGCATCTAACCTGACAATCGATGTTCAGACTATAACGCAAAAAGGTAAGAAACCTTATATAGAATATCAAATTAGTAGGCCTTCTTTTCACAGTTTTTCCGATTCTAAATTTCAAAATAAGCTCAATTTCTATTACAAAAAATCTACTGACAAATTTAAAAAAAAATTAGAAAAAGAAGCAAAAAAATATTATAAAGAAACAGAAGGGTCTAGTACACCCTTCCATCCGTACGTGGCGAATGTTGATTATAAAATCTCCTTAAATAAACCACCTTTTCTCAGCCTATATGTGAATTACTATCAATATACGGGCGGGGCACACGGCCTTTATACGTGGAAAGCAAACACATTTGATTTAAATGAAAAAAAATTACTACGCTTAGACGATTTATTTCAACAAGAAGATAAATATAAAGAAGTAATCCGTGCAGAAATTGTAAGGCAAATTAAACAAAATGAAAGTATTTATTTTCCTGATGCAACGGAAAAAGTAATGAGTGCTAAAAAGTTTCACTTCTTTTTAGAACCAAACAATCTCGTTATTTATTTCCCTTTATATGAGATCGCTCCTTATTCAAGCGGCATTCCACAATTTCGTATTCCGTATACGTTGCTAAGAGACTATTTGAAGCCTTCTTATCAAAATAATTTGATTGACAACAAGTAAATATTTTCGCTACGATAATGTTAACCTAAAAACAACAGGAGGTTAACATTATGAGAAGATTTCATGTTTTAGATTTAGCATTAGCTGCCATGTTTGTTGCTCTTATGGCCATTGGTGCAAATATTGTATCTTGGGCGCCATTCCTGCAAATAGCGGGCGTTCCGTTATCTATGCAACCATTTTTCGCAATTTTAGCAGGCCTTCTTCTTGGAAGTAGACTTGGTGCATTATCAATGACTGTGTATATGCTAGTTGGCGTAGCCGGCGCACCAATCTTCGCTAACTTCAAAGCTGGATTCGGAGCACTTTTAGATCCTACTGGTGGTTTTATTATCGCATTTATTATCGTTGCTTACGTATCAGGAAAAATAGTAGAACAAAAAGAAAGACCAACATTCAGTACATTTGCTATCGCTTCTTTCACAGGAATCATTTTAACTTATATTATCGGTACTACTTACATGTACGGGGCGGTCAATCTCTTCATGGGCGGTAATATGAGTTATAAAGCTGCCTGGATGATTATGATGTGGTTTGCAGTAAAAGATATCGCATTTACAATTATCGGTGCTATTATCGCACCTCGCATATACTATGCTGTACGCCGTTCTGCTTATCAACGTTCTCATTCGACGATTTCTTAATAAAAAAGAGTTATTTCAGTACACTGAAATAACTCTTTTTTTATATTAAGACTCTTGATTCGTTTGTTCTTCTAAAATTCTCTTCATCATTGTAACCATGTCACCACGTAATTCTGGGTGTTGCAGGGCCATTTCAATTGTCGTTTGAACGAATCCTAACTTTTCACCAACATCGTAGCGTTTTCCTTCGAAGTCGTAAGCAAATACTCGTTGAATTTCATTTAAGTTTTGAATTGCATCTGTTAACTGAATTTCACCGCCAGCACCGACATTTTGCTGTTCTAAGAACATGAAAATTTCAGGCGTTAAGACGTAACGTCCCATAATTGCTAAGTTTGATGGTGCTGTACCTGCTGCTGGTTTCTCAACGAAATTACGAACTTGGTAACGACGTCCTTCCTGCTCTAATGGGTCGATAATTCCATAGCGATGTGTTTCATCTTCTGGAACCGTTTGTACACCAATAACAGAAGAAAGTGTTTTATCATATTCGTCCATTAACTGACGTAAACATGGTTTTTCAGCTTGAACGATATCATCACCTAATAAAACAGCAAATGGTTCATCACCGATGAATTTACGTGCACACCAAACTGCGTGTCCTAATCCTCTTGGTTCTTTTTGACGGATATAATGAATATCTACCATTTTTGAAGAAGCCTGTACTTTTTCAAGTAACTCATACTTTTTCTTTTCTAATAAATTTTGCTCTAATTCAAATGCATTATCAAAATGATCTTCAATAGATCGCTTTGTTTTACCAGTAACGATAATAATATCTTCGATTCCTGATTGTATTGCTTCTTCGACAATATATTGAATAGTTGGTTTATCTACTATCGGTAACATTTCTTTTGGCATTGCTTTTGTAGCTGGTAAAAAACGTGTTCCTAATCCAGCTGCTGGGATTATCGCTTTTCTTACTTTTTTCATAACAAAATACCCTCTCTTCTGTCAGGATCAATAACGATTATTTCCTTACATAGAACAAAAGGGAAGTTTTGCTTCCCTTTTGTTCTGACTACCTAAAATTAATTTATATTATAAACGATTCATAATATCTTCTTTAATAGTAAGTAACTTTTGTTCACTATTTTGTAAAGAATTATCTTTTACACCAAAGTAAAACTTGATTTTCGGCTCTGTTCCAGATGGACGTAAGCAGAACCAAGAACCATCTTCTAATTGATATTTTAACACATTTGATTTCGGTAAGTGAATCTCTTCTTTATGTCCATCTTGTAAAGATGTAACGATGCTTGCTTTATAGTCTTCAACCGCTACGACTGTTAAGCCCGCTACTTCTTTCGGAGGATTTTCACGGAATGTCGCCATCATCTCTTGAATTTGTTCCGCTCCATCTTTCCCTTTTAACGTTAATGACACAAGATCTTCACGGAAGAAACCGTACTTCTCAAATACTTCTAATAAACCATCATATAACGTTTTACCTTGTGATTTGTAGTATGCAGCTACTTCGCATGCAAATAAAACAGACTGTACCGCATCTTTATCACGGCAGAATGGACGGATTAAATAACCATAGCTTTCCTCATAACCGAATTGGAATTCATATTGTCCGCTTTCTTCATACTGTTTAATTTTCTCACCAATAAATTTAAATCCAGTTAACGTATCAACTGTATCTAAACCGTATGCTTTTGCAATTGTACGACCAATTTCAGACGTTACGATTGTTTTTAATACAACACCGTTCTCTGGAAGCGTTCCGTTTTCTTTCTTTTGAGATAGTAAGTAATCAAGCATTAATGCACCTGTTTGGTTACCAGTTAATACTTGGAACTCACCATCATGATTACGAACTGCTACACCTAGACGGTCTGCATCAGGGTCTGTTGCGATTAGCACATCTGCACCAATTTTTTCACCGTCACGAATTGCATATTCAAACGCTGCATGCTCTTCTGGGTTCGGTGATTTTACTGTAGAGAAGTTTGGATCTGGTAACTCTTGCTCTTTTACAACCGTTACATCTGTAAATCCAACTTCCTCTAAACCACGGCGTACAGAAAGATTTGATGTTCCGTGTAATGGTGTAAAGACGATTTTTAAGTCTTTCCCTACCTTTTGTACCATTTCTTTATTAATAATGACATCGTTCAATTCTGCAGCATATGCATCATCTACTTCTTGTCCAATAATATGTAATAAACCTTCAGCTTTTAATTGCTCTACATCAGCTACTTCAACTGTTAATTCATCTTCTACTGCATTTACGTAACTAATTAACTCATCAGCTTCTTTTGGAGGCAACTGTCCACCATCGTCACCATATACTTTATAACCATTATATTCAGGCGGATTATGGCTTGCCGTAAGAACGATTCCACTTACTGTATGTAAATGACGAACTGCGAAAGAAAGCACCGGCGTTGGGCGTAAGCTTTCAAATACATATGTTTTAATACCATGTGCACCAAGTGTTGCAGCTACTTCCATTGCAAATTCAGGTGATTTATGACGAGAATCATATGCTACAACAACACCACGTTCCTTTGCTTCTTCACCTAATTTTTCAATAAATTTCGCTAATCCTTGTGTCGCTTTACGAACTGTATATACATTTAATCGGTTCGTACCAGCACCAAGTTCACCACGCATACCACCTGTACCGAACTCTAAATTTTTATAAAAGCTATCCTCAATTTTCTTCTCATCTTGCTTCATGTTTTCTAGCTGTTCTTTTAATTCTACGTCTAATTCTGCATATGAAAGCCAGCGACTAAATTCTTGTTTCCAATTCATATCTCTATCTCCTCCCGCTTGTCATACCTTTATTATATGAAAAAAACAACCTGTATCTCAATATTTTATAAAATATAGCAGGATTTTACTAGGAATATTTGTATACACTATGGTTAAATACTCCACCAAAGGGAATGAGGATTATGCAAGAATGGGGCTTGTCCGAAGAGCTCAAAATACAAACAAAGCAAATGATTGAAAGCGCTGAAAAAGAATTATCTATTATGAGGCAAGCAATTGATAAAGAAGATGAATGTATTTTATGTAAAATGGAAGAGATTCATCATATGTTGGCAAATGTACAAACATTGGCAGCTACATACTATATTCAGGCGTATTTATCACCTTATACAGAAAGCTCACATTTTATCACAACTGCTGTCCAACATTTAAGTGCCCGCAAACACGGTGCTCTTATCGTTGTGGAACGAAACGAGACGCTTGAATCTTGTATTCAAACTGGCACAACATTAAACGCTCATTTAACTGCACCGTTACTCGAATCAATTTTTTATCCAGGTAATCCTCTTCATGACGGAGCCGTTCTCGTTAAAAATAATCATATTGTTTCAGCAGCTAATATTCTTCCGTTAACGAAAAGTACGGAAGTTGATCCTGAACTAGGAACACGTCACAGAGCTGCAATTGGCTTATCAGAAAAAAGTGACGCACTTATTTTAGTTGTCTCTGAAGAAACAGGACGTACTTCCTTTGCTTTAAGCGGGACGTTATATACGATTTCTTTATAAGACGAGCCTTTCACTATGCCACACGTTTTTAAACAGCATAATAGTAAATGAAGTTGTATCGACTTACCGACAAAAACTGATCACACTCGTACCATATCAATAAGAAAAGACTGCCTCAAATGTTTGAGACAGTCTTTTCTTCAAAAATTATTCTTCCCCGAAACGCTCAACAAGTGTTGCAAGTGTACGTACCATTGCACCTGTTGCCCCGGCCGGCCCTAAATCATTTGCTCCTGATGTTTCAGATGTTCCAGCGATATCTAAGTGTACCCACGGTGTATCTTCAGCAAATTCACCTAGGAATGTACCTGCCATAACCGCATGCCCTTCACGGCCTGGTGAGTTATTTAAATCAGCAAACTTACTGTTTCGAACGCGTTCTTTATCACGATCAAAAATCGGTAATTGCCAAATTGATTCATCCGTTTCCATAGAAGCTTCTAGTACTTGCTCAAACAACTCTTCATTGTTTGTCATTGCGCCTGTCGTATGATTTCCAAGTGCAACAATTACACCGCCTGTTAATGTCGCAACATCAATAAGGTAGTTTGCACCTAGTTTTTTCGCATACGTAATACCGTCCGCTAACGCAAGGCGACCTTCTGCATCTGTATTTAATACTTCAATTGTTTTTCCGCTCATAGATGTAATTACATCGTCTGGCTTAAATGCTGTACCACTTACAACGTTATCAGTTGATGGAATAACAGCGATCACATTTTGCTCTGGGCGAAGTTCACCGATAATTTCCATCGCACCTAATACAGCAGCAGCACCGCCCATATCACCTTTCATACCGACCATGCCTTCACGTGGTTTTAAAGAATAACCACCTGTATCGTATGTGATTCCTTTTCCAACAAATCCAATGACATCTGTCCACTCTTCTTTTCCTTTATAAATAAGAGCAATCATTTTTGGCGGCTCTGTACTACCTTGGTTTACTGCAAGTAACGCACCCATACCAAGATCTTCCATCTCTTCTTTCTCAAGAACTTTATAATCCATATCATACTTTTCCGCTAACTCAACAGCATACTCAGCAAGCTTCGTCGCTGTTAATACGTTTGGCGGCATATTTACAAGTGTACGAGCCGAATTTGTTGCGCGTCCATGCACGTAGCCAACTGTTAATGCAGCTTCAATTTCCTGTGCATCTTCCGCTGTAATAGCCGTGAACTTCTCTAACTCTACACGATCCTTTTTATCTGATTTATACGTTTGTAATTCATATGTACCAAGACCTTGTACTTCTGCCGCTATATGAGCTACATCAATCACATCTAATTTCTCTGTTACGAAAGAATCAAGTAAGATTGCTGCATCTTGTACTTTTGCTGCCTGTAACGTTTTAAACGCCTTACCAAGAGCCGCACGTAACGTTTCTGTCGTATAAGATTCTTTCTTTCCTAAACCGACGAAGTAATAGCGTTTTACATTTGTTTTTCCTAAACTATGTACTTTTGAAATAGCTTTCTTCTTAGTAGAAAGTTCTTTCTCTTCTAATAAAACTTGTAATTGCCCTTCAAACGCTTTGTCCAGTTCTTGTACAAAACTACTCGTTTTCTCTTCTTCAAATAAGGCAACAATTACCGCTTCATGACCTGCTAATTCTTTTTGTACTTGAAACATGTTCAGACCCCCTAAATTTCTCTACTCTGCCTTTATTATAACTTTATTTTCGATAAAATGCGACAATTCTAACTTCTGTTACATCCTATATAAAGTGAACCTTTAATCAGTGGTGTTTTTCTTCATCCCCCACTGATCATTAGCCTTCACCAATCGGGCTTTTACGGGCCACAAATAGCGGGGTGATCCATCTTTCTTCCATTTCTTCTATGATCAAATAAAAAAGTCTAGCGTAATTACCACTAGACTATCTTTGTTTTAAATATTGGCCACGAAACACTTGCATCGTTTCGTCTTCATTTAACATCGTTAACTCTTCTTCTGTAAACTTACCATTTCCTACCTTAACTACATATACCTTTACTTTTTTCTTACCCCATTGGCTATAAACATCTTTCACCGTATCATAATATAAATCAAGACGATTTCCTTTTATAGCACCGCCCTTATCAGCGACAACCCCATATCCGTAATCTGGCACGAATAAAATCGTTCCAATCGGGAATACACGTAAATCCGCTGCGATTGTGGAATATAAATCCCTTTTCGCCTTAACACCTGAATATGTAATACCATACTCCGGATGTCCCGGCCTCTTACCAGTTGACTCAATTCCCGACGTATAACCTGTTGCCGTCATTTCAATTGAACGATATTTAGACCAGTCGTTTGCCTGCTCTAAAGCATTTATCACTTCTTTACTCGGAGCAACATTTCTCTTAACTTCTGCTGCATGTACTTCTTTTGCACTCGTTCCCTCATACTTCTTTACAATCTCTAATAAAGAAACTCCTGTGAAAGCATTCCATGTTACGCATAATGCGGATACAAGTAAACAAGTCATCATAATGCGAATACAATATCGTTTTAACATTTTTATATTCCACACTCCTTCATCGTTAATCATTCCCTATACGATGAAGGAATATGCAAAAAAATAATCTCCAAATTGATTGGAGATTAAAACATTTGATATCCACTCTTTCGAAGTTTCTTAATTACGATTCCTGCCAAAGCAGCACCTACTAATCCAGTAGATAAAATAAACATATCGGCTTGTCCTAAATGCGATACACTTGTCCCAAATGAAGAAAATGTTTCTTTCGGCTTTGAAAAATAATCCCACACACTCGCTTTATTAATAATAAGCATACAAACAATCGGATACACAATAACCATTACCCATGTAGCTCGCAAAATCATGTTGAGTAAAAATCCAATTCCAAAAAACAAAATAAAGAATAACATCATTGAAATAAGTAGTACCGGTATACTCACTCTTTCTCCCTCTCCTTCGCATGCGCCGTAAATACGTGATACGCTGTATAACCAAATTGCTCTCCTGGATTTAATGTTTTGTCCATTTCAAGATGTAGTTCTGATCTTCTTTCTAGCAAATATTTAATAAGTATAGACGTATTGGGATCGTCAGCAATCGTCTCTGGATGTAAAAATGCTACTTCAGACAATTCCTTCTCCTGTACAATAATATTTTCCCCTTCAGGCTCCAAAAGGAAAATAATCATATTATCACTAATTTCATTACGAATAACGCCCGACCGAATACCTATAATCCCCTTCACATGAGCGACAATACCTGTCTCTTCTAATACTTCACGTTTCACAGCTTCATCAACCGTCTCACCTTCATTTACAAAACCAGCTGGCAAAGACCATTTCCCCTTTAATCCACTGTATTTTTTCTTAACAAATAGCCACCTGCCATCTTTTGTAGCTACTAAACCACTAACAGCTAACCACACTTTCCCTCGTTTCTCCATGATGTAATAACCTCCTCCACCTGAACGGACAGAATATTCTTTCTTTTTTATATATTATACTATATTTTTAATATGAAAAAAGCAGAAACAGCTCTTAGCCGTTTCTGCTTTTTCTATTATATATTAAAAGAACTTTAATTTACCTTTTTTAAGAACTAATAAAGGTCCACCTAATAAGAATAGGTAACGGTTATCAATTACTTTCTTCATGAAGGAAGCTTTCCAACCTGTTAACTTTTTACCCATAACAACGCCCATTGCATCGTCATGCCCTAAAGAACATACAGATCCTTTATTGTCGAATGCGAATTTTTTCATTTCGCCCTTACCACGAACTAACACAGTTAAGTTATGTGCAATGTTGTAACCTTGTTGAATTGCAATTTGTGCTGTTGGTGGATATGGACGGTTAATTTCTTCGTTAATGATTAACGCTGCATCACCAACCATGAATACATCTTCGTATCCTGGAGCGTGCATGTACTCATCGACTTTTACACGTCCGCGCATTGCTTCAAAGCCAGACTCTTCCACAATACCGTTACCACGAACACCTGCAGCCCAAACTACTGTTTCAGACTTAATTAATTCAGTGTCATCGCCATTCGCAACGATAATACCTTCTTCAGTTGCTTCTTTAATTGCTGTACCGATGCGGAATTCTACACCTTTTTTCTCAAGTTGTTTTACAGCGTATTCTACTAACGCTGGATCGAAACCTGGAAGTGCTGTTGGAGCAGCTTCTACACAGATGATACGTGCTTTTTCACGTGGTACATTGTACTCTTTGCAAAGTTCAGGAACACGGTTTGCAAGCTCACCTACGTACTCGATACCAGTAAATCCAGCACCACCAACAACGATTGTTACTAACTCATCGCGTTGTTCAGTTGCATATTTAGCGAAACTAGCTTCCATATGCTCACGAATTTCACGAGTTGCATTAATGTTAGCGATTGAGAATGCATGCTCTTTTAATCCTGTAATTCCGAATGTTTCTGATTCGAAACCAAGACCAATTACTAAGTAGTCATACTCTAACTCGCTGTCTTTTAAGATAATGCGTTTTTCAGCAGCTTTAATTTCTACTACTGTATCTTGTACAAAGTTCACTTTATTTGTATCAATAACGTCTTGAATATCTAGACAGATTTTTTCATCTTGTAATGTACCAGCTGCGCTCTCGTGTAACCAAGTCGCTTGGTAGTGATAGCTGTTGTTGTTTACTAGCGTAATTTCAGCTTCATTTACAGATAATGCTTTTTGCAGACGAACAGTCGTAATCATCCCGCCATAACCTGCACCTAAAACTACGATTTTTGGAGTCTTCACCAAATCACAACCCTTTTCTTTATATAATAGTAATAAAAAATAATACCAAGTACTAAAAACTCTATTTGTCAAGAATGTGGAATTTATCACATTCTATATCGTAACAAAACGCAGTCAAAAAATCGTACGAATTTTGTCATAGAAATTTAACATAATACTTCCCTATATTAGTCGGTTTTATTCCATAATTCAAGCACCTAGCGAATTATCAATATTTTAAAATAACATAGCGTTTACAAGGGTTTTTCAGCCTTTTTTTCATGTATTTTCCTTTCTGTATATTTTATACAATGTAAAAAACATCTATGCGGAAACTTACTTATAATTCAGTCGTTTTCAGAAGTATTATGAACTGAAATATGCTATCATTTATTTGAAAGTATCATCATTTGCAGGATTTTCATGTACATATGAACAATATATGAAATCAATATCAAAATTCCATCTATAGGGGGAATGAAAGTGGCAGAAAATCAAAAAGTTTACGACATAACAATTATTGGTGGTGGTCCAACTGGACTTTTCACAGCATTTTATGGCGGTATGAGACAAGCAAGTGTAAAAATCATTGAAAGCTTACCTCAACTTGGAGGACAATTATCCGCACTCTACCCTGAAAAATACATTTATGATGTAGCTGGATTCCCAAAAGTGCGTGCACAAGAGTTAGTTGATAACTTAAAAGAGCAAATGAAGAAATTTGATCCAACAGTTTGCTTAGAAGAAGCTGTTGATACGCTTGAGAAACAAGCTGACGGTATATTTAAACTTGTTACGAATAAACAAACTCACTATTCTAAATCAGTCATTATTACTGCTGGTAATGGTGCTTTCCAGCCACGCCGCTTAGAATTAGAGGGGACCGCAAAATACGAAAAGAAAAACTTACATTATTTCGTTGATGATATGAATAAATTTGCTGGCAAGCGTGTTGTTGTATTTGGCGGCGGCGACTCAGCAGTAGACTGGACGATGATGTTAGAACCGATTGCTGACAAAGTTACAATCGTTCATCGCCGTGATAAATTCCGCGCACATGAACATAGCGTCGAAAGCTTAATGAATTCTCGTGCAGAAGTAAGCACACCGTACGTTCCAGTTGAACTCATTGGTGATGACAAAATTGAACAAGTCGTTCTTCAACACGTAAAAACAGAAGAAAAACTTATCATCGATGTTGATGATGTAATTGTAAACTACGGCTTCGTTTCTTCTCTTGGCCCAATTAAAAACTGGGGCTTAGATATACAAAAAAATAGCATTCTTGTGAATTCAAAAATGGAAACAAATATTCCTGGCATTTACGCTGCTGGTGACATTTGTACATATGAAGGAAAAGTAAAACTTATCGCTTGTGGATTTGGTGAAGCACCGACAGCAGTAAACAATGCAAAAGCTTACTTCGATCCAAACGCAAAACTTCAACCAATGCATAGCTCCAGTATGTTTTAATATAGAACTACGAAGAACCCTTTTCACATATGAAAGGGTTTCTTTTATATCTCCTCAAAAAAGTAACACTTTCTAAAAAGCTCTACTTCTCCCCAAAAACATGTTACACTAAAACAGAACAAACGTTCTTATTTAAAAGGAGGAATTTTCATGATTAACGAACCCATTATCGTAAAAAAAGAAGCTTTCCAAGCAATCGGTGTTTCTCTTACAACGACAAATGAAAAAGAGGCGTCTACTGAAGGAAAAATCCCAGGGCTTTGGAACAAATACTTCCAAGAACAAATGATGCATCACATCCCAAATCAACAAACAAAGGAAACGTTCGCTTTCTATTCAAACTACGAATCAGATGAAACTGGCACATATAAATTTACAATCGGTATGCCCGTTTCTTCATTAAAAGACGTTCCAGAAAATATGACAACTTTAACAATACCTGCCGCTACATATGCGGTATTTACATCGAGAAAAGGCCCAGTTTCTGAAGTCGTGTGCGAAGCTTGGGAATACATTTGGCAATGGTCGAAAGAAAACAAACGTGCTTTTACAACAGATTTCGAACTGTATGATGAAAAAGCGGTAGACCCAAATAATGTGCAAGTAGATATTTATATCGCATTAGCTTAAAGAAGATACTCTTTGGTATCTTCTTTTTTTGTCGTTAAATAGCTACTGGGCAAATTCATTATTATTGTCTACAATGAGAAAGTGCAGTATAGAAATATTAGAAACTGTATAAAGTGAAACTATACTCAGTGGGGGTTTTTTCATCCCCCACTGAGTATTAGCCTTCACCAATCGGACGTTTACGGGCAGTTGGTCTCCCACCTAACTTCTTTGCTCGAACCGAATTTTGAGGTGGGATTTTTACTGCCCGTTAACGCAGGATAAAACGATTGTTAATAGGTTTTTTAGTTTAAATTTGTCACATAGAAAGGAAGCAATATGGAGGAACTACAACAAAATAAAACTGCTTTAGAAGGAAGCGGAAAACCGTTATTAAAAAATACGAATTTCCTTTTTCTTTGGGCAGCTACTCTTTTTTCAAGCTTTGCTTTAGCCTTTTTTACTTTTTCACAAACGTGGTACATAGCAAAAACATTAAACCTTGAGGCTTCACTCGGTATTGTTTTCGTAGCTCTTAGTGTTCCAAGGCTTATTTTTATGATTATCGGCGGCGCTGTAGCTGATAAATTCCCGAAAAAAAATATTATGTTTTACTCCAATATTATTCGAGCGATTCTTGTCGCAACCATTCTCACATGGTTCATCGTCGGTGATGTAACACTATATACATTTGCCTTATTCGCTTTATTCTTTGGACTTGCTGATGCTTTTTTCTGGTCCGCAGATGGATCTATTCTGCCAGAACTTGTAGAAAAAAGCCGCTTAACGCAGGCAAATTCACTTACACAAATGACGAATCAAGCGTCGGTTATCTTGGGCCCTGTACTTGGTGGAATTCTCATCAAATTTACGAACTATGAAACAATCTTTTCGATTACGATTTTACTACTGATCGTTGCGGCCATACTCGTTCAAAAAATACAATTTACGATGTCAGAGCAAAAAGATACCGACAAAGGCATGTTTACTTCTATTAAAGAAGGAATCTTATATGTAAAGGAATCACCATTCCTTTCAACTTTCCTTATTTGTAGCGCCTTTCTAAACTTATTTTTAATCGGTCCGATGCAAGTCGGTTTCCCGCTCTTCGTTAAAAATGTCCTGCACGGTGATTCACTTCAGTTCAGTTACTTAGAAGCTGCTGTTGGTGGTGGAATGGCGATAGGCGCTGTCATTGTCGGTTTAAAGAATATTAATCGTAGACGCGGCCTATTTTGCATTATCATGATGCTACTGTCTGGTATATTCTTCTTATCCATTAACTTTAGTACGGTACTTTGGCAGGCATTATTAGCTGGCATGTTTTACGGTATTACAATCGCAATGGCGATCGTTCCACTTATGGCAATGATTCAAGCAACTGTAAAAGAAGAGATGATGGGGCGTGTAATGAGTTTACTTATGCTATCATCAATGGGCTTTATCCCGCTCTCTTATGCATTCACATCCATTGCACTTGCAATAGGAATTCCAATCGTAACCGTTATGAAAAGCGGTGCAATCGCCGTTATCGTCTTCGTACTATTTGTAGCGATTCGTGTTCCAGTTGTAAGGAAATTCGATTAACAAGCAAGAGTCATGTATTATAAGCATGGCTCTTTTTTAAACGGATCAAATAGATGTACTCCCTTTCTCCTCCTTAATGCTGCTCCCCACTCTAATCCAACCTCAAAAAATAAATCTCGCACTGTACTGTACAAAAGTGCCCCAATATCTTTACGAATTTCCCCATATTTATGTGCCCTCACAACACTTTTCACGCGCCAAATGAAATTTCCGTTCACTTCTTCATCAGCTAATATTTGCTCTAATAAAACACCTTGCTCTAATAAGCCACTCTTTTTATACGCAAGTTCCACCTTACTCCAAAATATATTAATCTTCTTCGGATTACTTGTCATCGGCACCAGTGCGTATATAAAAGACTTCGGTATATCATGACGGCAATACGTTTCATCAAGCTCATACGTTATTTTTCTTTTCTCTTTTATTTGTGGAATTTTTTTAAAAAGAATTGTTTCCCCCTCATATTTTTGCTCATTTTTACTACAGCCAGCTGCATAATCCTTACTTTCACATGCGGACATTTTCATACGGTCATCCATGCGGTCAATTGCAGATATAAGAAAAATATATAAGTTCGCACTATACCCACCGCGCTTATGTCTTTCTTTTGTCGCAACACGCTTTATAATTCCTAGTTCCTCTAACTTTGCAATGGAGCGGCGTACTGTACGAATACTCTTTCCAACATTCGTCGCAATCGTCTCCATTAACGGACAAGCAACTCCTACTGTTTTCTGTTTCTCATTCACCGCATACTTTCCTAAAAAATGAATAATGGTAGCATCCGTTTTATTTAATTGAAATCGATAATATTTCAAAACTTGTTTTTGATATATATTAAACTCCTCTTTACTTTGAAATTCACTATATGGTTTCATTAAATTATATAAGCTTCCCATTCTTATCACCTCATTTATAAGTAAGAAGCAGGAAGAGAAATTGGCGTGATAGTTAATATTTCTTTATTGGAGATGAAAATATGATTGTAATTAGCGCTTGTTTAGGTGGTATCGCTTGTCGTTATGATGGGAATGACAATCTCGTTTCAAAAATAGAGGAACTTTTGCACAAAGAAGATACAGTCCTCATTTGTCCTGAAGTATTAGGAGGACTACCGACGCCTCGTCCTTCCGCTGAAATTATTGGTGGGAATGGCGATGACGTTTTGGACGGAAAAGCGAAAGTGATGACAAAAGATGGAGAAGATGTCACAGAAGCTTTCGTAAGTGGTGCTTATAAAGCATTAGAACAACTTAAAGACTTACACCCAGAATATATTATTTTAAAAGAACGTAGTCCATCTTGTGGTAGTTCTACAATTTACACTGGAGAATTTAACAGGAATAAAAAAACTGGTTATGGGGTAACAACTGCTTTATTCAAAAGACATGGATTTACAGTCATTTCAGAAGAGGATTTTGAGAATATAAAAAGGAATTGACCCTGTTCGTCAATTCCTTTTTTCTTTCTTATTTTGCACCTAATTTTTCTTTAACTTTCGCTGGAAGCTCGTCTTTTTTCACTTCTTCCCAAGCTGTTACACCTTTTTTATCTGAATTGTATACGCGTAAGAATGCTTCTTTGCGAAGATTTTTTGGAGCTGTGAATTCCAATTCTTTTTCTTCTCCACCTTTATCGAATCCTTTTAATTTATACTCGAAATATTTATGTGGCTCTCCGTTATCAAACTTCTCATTTTTTTCAATTCCATCAGCTGTAACTTGAACATAATACTCATCTTTTCCTAAACGATTAATATCACAACCAACTAACAGACTTGCAAATACAACTAAAATACTAAAAAGTGCAATGTATCTTTTCATTTCCTTCACCTCAAATGTTTTTTCTTATATTCTTATCTTAAAGCTCAGGCTTTAAAGAAGAAATTCAAAAACATGACATGAACATTACACTTTTGTAAGATAATAATTATTTCTTCACTTTAGAAATAGTCATTCCAACACCAATTGGAACGAGGACAGATTCTACCTTCGGATCAGTTGCTACTACTTCATTAAACTTCTTCATACACATCAGCCAACTTCTATTATGCAAAAGACAAAAATCGTAAGAAAATAGATAAAAAATAATAATTCCTTACTCAACCAACTAGCGATTTCGTTTTCAATATGTGAAAAGGGATTTGTAAACGATGAATTGAATATATATTTATTATTTTCTAACTTTTGGCTGAAAGTTTTTTTATTACATAAATTTCATTATTTCCTAATTTAAAGTTTTCGAGGGGAGAAATAATATGAATCCTATTTTATTAGATGTTCCGTTACAAATAGAAACAGACAAACTCATTCTTCGAGCACCACTGCAAGCAGGTGAAGGGAATGTAGTACATAAAGCTATTAAAGATTCAATTCATGAATTAAAGCAATGGTTGTCTTTATTCCAGTCCATTCCTACTGTTGAAGAAACGGAAATTCTCCTTAGAAATGCGCATATAGATTTTTTGAAAAGAGAAAGCTTTCGCTATCTTATCTATCATAAGGAGACGAATAATTTTATCGGAACTGCTAGCCTTCACGCGATTGATTGGAAGGTTTCTAAATGTGAAATTGGATACTGGATTAACACCCAATTTAGTGGCAATGGATATATGACAGAAACAGTAAGTGCGTTAATAAACCTTGGATTTCAGTTATTCAAATTTAGAAGGATTGAAATACGATGTGAACGTAATAACACAAAAAGTCGTGCGATTCCTGAAAAACTAGGCTTTGAGCTTGAAGGGATATTACGTAATGAGGATCTTTCAGCTGACGGCAAACAACTAACTGATACTTGCATCTATGCAAAGATAAATTAGATTAAGACTTTAAAACTCGTTGCACAACATATCTTGAGGCTGATTTCTAAATTTAGAAGGTGGCTTTTTGATTTTTCACGACAAAAGAAAAGACCTCCTTAACGATTGTATTCCATCGTTAAAAAGGTCTTTCTCTATTTCTGCCAAAAAATTAGCACTCTTCTGGCTTACCAGCATTCGTCGCTGTACGGAAAGATGATCCACATCCGCATGATGCGATTGCGTTTGGATTATCAATTGTGAATCCGCCGCCAAGCATCGATTGTTTATAATCAACTTTTACTCCTTTAACAATTGGAGCACTTTCTTTATCGATAACAAATTCAACACCGAAAAATTCAAGAACTGTGTCGTCTTCTTTTGGTTCTACTTCAAATCCTAAGCCGTAAGAAAGACCACTACATCCGCCGCCGTGTACAGCAAGGCGCACGTACTTCTCTCCATCTTCAGCATCTTTTAACATATCTTTAATTTGAAAAGCTGCTTGTTCTGTTACTTCAATCATGAAATACACCATCCTTTCTGTTCTCATTCTATTATACATCTTTACGCTTCTATCTTGTACTCATACACTCCGCGGCAAATTACTTCCGCAGGTCCTTTCATTAACACATTTCCTTCTTCTGTCCATGCAATCATTAAATCGCCGCCAGCTAAATGAACTGTAATCTCTTTACCACGTTCCAGCTTTTCATTTAAAATAGCAGCTACAACTGCAGCACATGCTCCTGTCCCGCAAGCTTGTGTTACACCAGATCCACGTTCCCAAACACGGAAGTTCATCTCGTCACCATTCAAAATTTCGATAAATTCAACATTTACTCGCTCTGGGAACATTTCATGTGTCTCAAGGACTGGTCCAAGTGTTGTAAGTGGCGCTTTTTCTACATCATCAACAAAAATAACCGCATGCGGATTCCCCATTGAAACAGCTGTAAATGCATAACGATGATTATTGTATAAGAAGTTTTCACGAATAAACGGTGTTTCACCTTCACCAAGCATCGGGATTTCTGCACGTGTTAAACGTGGTGCTCCCATATCGATTTTTGCTAATGTAACTACACCATCTTCTACCGTTACTTCAGCCGTTACAATTCCGGCTAACGTTTCAATTGCGAAAACTGTTTCTTCTACTAGTTTATGCTCATACGCATATTTCGCTACGCAGCGTAAACCGTTGCCGCAGCTCTTCCCTTCTGAACCATCATTATTAAACATGCGCATTTTCACCGGAGCTACGTCAGAAGGACAAATTAAAATCATTCCATCTGCCCCAATACCAGTATTAATATTTGAAACTTTTTCCGCCACAAGAGCTAAATCTTCTTCAAGAATTTGTTCCTCAAACATATTTACATATATATAACTATTGCCAAGACCATGCATTTTTGTAAAAGAAAATTGGCTCATTTGTATTCACTCCAAAAATAATTTGTTATTTTAAGTATAGAATGCATGCTTTTAGAACACAATATGAATGTCCCCCGTTTCTCATATTTGACAACATTTGGCGATGAGCCATTCTTGCAAAAATTGTGTAGGAAAAAAGCCCTTCTAAAAGGGCCTTTTTTTTATTTATATTCCGTATTATCCTACCCTGCGAAATAATATTTTATCTAATGGAAAAAGGTGCTGCCCATTCGCAACACCTTAAAACATTGGATTTTCATCCAAATACTCATATACATTATTAACAAGCTCTTCTACTGTCGATCCTTGTACTACTTCACCATTCACAAGGGCAAATGGGCCTTCAAAACAAATACCACAATATCCTAAACATCCATACTCCATTACATCTAAATTCGGATCTTTTTCTAATTTCTCTAAAGCTGCTTGTGAACCACTCGCGAGGTTACCTACACAAAATTCAATTAACGGTTTAATCAAAATTCTCCCCCCTGTACTACAAAACAAATTACCTTCTGACTTCATCTATAAGAAGAAAACTAAGCTGTTTCTTGTTGTTTTCATTACACTTACTAAACTATTCAATTCCTTCACTGTTTCACTTCAAAGCAAATATTCTTTTCTATATAAATATATTCACAACACTGCTTTTCGGCCTTCATAATGAAATAGTAACTAGAAAAGGAAAACAGTTTACTTTACTTTTCTTCTTATTGTACAACAGAGTATTCATTCATGCATTGTTATTTGTTCACAAATTCGATATAATTTGATTGAGTAAAGTCGAAATATTTTATTAATATAAAATTTTAGGATTAGGGGACATTTCAACAGAAAAGGGGTAATCCATCATGAAACACCTCGTAATACTAGGTGGTGGCTACGGTGGAATGAGAATTCTGCAACGGCTACTTCCAAGCAACCAACTTCCAGATGATGTACAGGTGACATTAATCGACAAAGTACCATACCATTGTTTCAAAACTGAATATTATGCATTAGTAGCGGGTACAATTTCAGAAACGCATATTCGCATACCGTTTCCTGAGCACCCACGCCTCAATATTCAATACGGCACAATAACAAATATTGATCTCGAAGAAAAAGCTGTTCATCTTGATGGCGGTGAAGCAATCCAATATGATGATTTAATTATCGGACTTGGCTGTGAAGATAAATATCATAACGTTCCTGGGGCAAAGGAATATACACACAGTCTACAATCAATTGAACAAACACGTAAGACATATGAACAATTAAATGGCCTAGAACCGAATGCTACAGTTGCTGTCGTTGGTGCTGGCTTAAGTGGCGTTGAAGTAGCAAGTGAACTTCGTGAGAGCCGTTCTGATTTAAAAATCTATTTATTTGATAGAAAAGATAGAATTTTATTCCCATATCCAGAGAAATTAAGTAGATATGTAGAAGAATGGTTTATAAAACATAACGTTACCATTATACGAAACTCTAACATTACCAAAGTCGAACCAAATATTGTGTACAACCACGATGAACCTCTTGCATGTGATGCAATCGTCTGGACAGCTGGTATTCAAGCAAATGAAGTTGTTCGAAACCTTCCGGTTGAACAAGATGGTAGCGGACGGGTTGTTTTAACAAAATATCACAATATTCCAAATGACGAGCACGTTTACGTTGTAGGAGATTGTGCAGCACTTCCACACGCACCATCTGCTCAACTTGCTGAAGGTCAAGGAGAACAAATTGTCCAAATATTATTAAAACGTTGGAATAATGAACCACTTCCTGATGAACTACCTGTTATTAAATTAAAAGGTGTTCTCGGTTCCCTCGGCAAAAAACACGGATTTGGTTTACTAGCAAACCAACCATTAATGGGACGTGTACCGAGATTATTAAAATCCGGTCTTCTTTGGATGTATAAATATCATAACGGTTAATACTTTACGAGCTGTCTACTATGTAGGCAGCCTCTTTTCATCAGTTGAAAAAATTTTTTTTCATAAACAGAAATTATCAGAAATTTTTTTCTCAATATTTATTCACAAAATTTTCTATTTTTATATTAAAAACTATTGATGAAAAGTGTATGCTATTTGTAAGTTGTTTTTATTATTTCCTTTAAGACCGAATTCATTCGGTCTTATTTTTTATGTGATAAATACTTTTATAGGAGGCATTACATTTCACTTATGAACTTGACGAAACTACACGATCGAATAGAAGCGAAGAAGAAAGAATTGATCTATCTCGTTGAAATGTACGGATTCACTCATGATAAAGTAATTTCTTTCAGTCAAGAATTAGATTGTTTACTTAACTTATTAATAAAACTCAAGACGAAGAAAAAACGTTGCTCTTTATAACCTTATTTTTCTATTTCTCTCTCTTTTTTGATACGATATAACTAGAATCAGAAAGGAGCAATTTATGTTTATATTAAAAAACGTTACATATAAAGATATACTACACATTCCTTATTTACAGATTCAAAAAGAGACAATCACTTGTATTATCGGTGAAAGTGGGAGCGGAAAGAGTACATTACTTCGCATGTTAAATGATTTACAATCTCCAACATCCGGTACAATTGAATATAACGGAAAACTAATTTCTGACTATCCCCCTATTCAATTACGACGTGACGTAGTCATGCTTGGGCAAACGCCACCTATTTTTGATGGAACGATTAAAGACAATCTCTTAATGGGACTTCGTCTTTCTGAAAAACCATTTCCAAATGATGATGTCCTGCGTAGCGCATTAATGACTGTTAGCTTAGAAAAAAATTTAGAAGACAACGCTGATTCCTTATCAGGTGGGGAAAAACAACGACTCGCTTTTGCACGTATCGTACTTATGGATCCACCGGTTTATTTATTAGATGAACCAACCTCGGCGCTAGATAGCGATACAGAACGCCGCGTTATGAAACAATTTACTACACTAGCAAGAGAAAAGAAAAAAACAGTTATCTTCATCACACACTCACAACAACTTCCAGAAGAAATTGCAGACGATATTATTGAAATTAGTAAAACAAACGGTGCAACTAGAAAGGAAGTGCTCTCAGTTGAAGGGCGTTATTGAACTCCAAATTTGGCAACTTGCCGCCGCATATATTTTTATTCTTATTTTAATTGGCCTTGTAAAATTAAAAGGGATTCCGCGTGAAAAACAAATTACGCTCGCAACATTCCGTATGACGATTCAGCTCGTACTTGTTGCATATGTCCTTACATATGTATTTGAAAATAGTAATCCATTTTATACAATTGCCCTTATTACTTCTATTACTACCTTTGCTATTTTTAATATTTATAAACGAGTTAATATTCCGATGTCCAAAGAATTAAAACGTGTAGCCGCTCTTTCCATGGTTGCGGGATCAATCGGACCATTACTACTATTTATCTTTGTTATTATCGGGCATAATCCGTGGTATGCACCGCAATATATCGTTCCTATTGCCGGCATGTTAATCGGTAATGCTATGACCGGTATTTGCCTCGGGGCAAACACCTTTTTAAACAATATGAAATCTCAAAGAGATCATATTGAAGGTGCCCTTATGCTCGGCGCAACACCGAAAGAAGCAACTGCTCCCCTCATAAGGGACGCTTTTGATTCTGCTATTTTACCAACAATCAATTCCATGGTCGGTATGGGAATTATAAGCTTACCCGGCATGATGACCGGTCAAATATTATCCGGTGTATCACCGTTTACAGCAATTCAATATCAAATTGCTATCATACTCGGTATTTCAGGGAGTACTGCTTTCGCTGTCATTATCTTCTTACAGCTTGGATATAAAACATTCTTTAATAAGCGCTGTCAGTTGAAAGAAATTGACTATGATGCGAGGTGAATCGTGCGTAGTTCAAGGCGAATGAAATTATATTAACGATTTTTTCAATATATCTATCATAACTTACAATATATCAACGATTTTTCAAATATATCTATCATAACTTACAATATATCAACGATTTTTCAAATATATCTATCATAACTCAGAATATATTAACGGTTTTGTACGAAATATCGATTTACCGACAAAAAGTGACATAATAAAAAGAGGAGGCGAATAGCCTCCTCTTTTTATTTGTCTTACGCCTTCTTAACGAATTGTGATTTTAACTTCATCGCTCCGAAACCGTCGATTTTACAATCAATATCGTGATCGCCATCAACTAGACGGATACTCTTTACTTTCGTACCGATTTTCACAACTGAAGAAGTTCCTTTTACTTTTAAATCTTTAATAACAGTAACAGCATCGCCGTCTTGAAGAACGTTTCCGTTCGCATCTTTTACAACTTTTGCACCATCATTATTTTCAGCTTCTGCTTCTTGGCCCCACTCATGAGCACATTCTGGACATACGAAAAGAACGCCATCCTCATACGTATATTCTGAATTACATTTTGGACAATTTGGTAAAGTAGCCATAAATTCATTTCCTCCGTTCATTATTTATACGTAAAAATCAAAATTGATGTTTACATCTCGATAAATAAAATTTGTATAGCATTTCTTTATAGTGCCATAGTCTCACGTTATTGACAAGCCTACCTGGAATTCTCATTTTTTATTGTATTTTACAAAATTTCAATTCGTATGGTGTTTTGTATTCACACTTTTCATTAATTAGCTTATTCGACATGTACTTCTTCCATCCAGCTGCTCGTCTTAGATTTCACTATTATTAAGTGCTCATTTTCCCATTTTAGTTTGCCTAAAAACCTAGAATAGACTACTTCATTCCCTACTTCTTCTACGAGCAATTTATTTACCACTCTGAGTCCTTTATCGTTATACACTTCACACATTAGCTGAAATCCTTCTGAGCGATGAATTCCTTTTAATATAGCCGTTTTCTTCCGGCTCGGGCTCTTCTTCGGTGTTTTATCCACTAAGAACACAATCTCGTAATTCTCTTTCTCTATTTCTTGAAGCGCTTCATTCACATACTCTCTAATCATTTCTAATGTTAGATTTGAATATTTTTCAATAGCTGGTACGACATAGAGGTAAACCAACTCACAAAAATGCTTATACTTCTCCTCAACTGATTCCAAATTTAAAAATTGCATATAATCATAATGTACGAATATACGAATCTTCTCCAGAGCCTCATGTAGTTCATAAGAGATATCTTCATTAGGGTTTGCTAGGCAATATATATCTATATTTTCTAATCCAAGATCCAAGCTACTTAACTTCTTTGAAAAAATCAATTCAAAAATTCTCATTTCATGTAATCGATTATAATGTTTTTTAGGACGTTTCTTAGCCCAATCATAAAAATGAACATCTACCATACTACCTTTTCCTCCTAACATATAAAAAGAAGAACCTTCACAAGATTCTTCTTTTCAAAATGAACGAGTTCTGACTAGAACCCCCAACCATTTTCTTCAATGTAAAATTGATACTCTTCTAACTCTTCTTCACTTAACTTCTTATTACTCTCATATACTTCTTGCCATTCAAAGTAACCTTCACTGAAATAAACAGCGAATTTAATTTTTACGTTTTTCTTCTCTGTATATTCATAACCAGTAAACTCTACTACGTCATACTCTTTTTCTTTCTTCACGAACTTCCAAGTTGGATTATCAGTCATAACCTCTAAAGTAAATCCTTCATCACTTGAACGAACAACATTTTTAATATTCGGCTCAGTTGGTAAAAGAGAAAGTCCGAACATAGCTCCACCAAACACTATCCCCACTATAACTTGTAAACCAATCATACCAGCAGCACTAGCGCCGCCCTTTGATTGTAAGTAATACGCCTTCTTGTGATCCGGCATATCTTCTTCCTTATGTAAAACTCGAACAGCATGCTTATAATATAAACGGTTTCCTTGCCATCCAGTAAATATCATCATTCCTAATTGAAGAACTAAACTAACTGTTAAATAAATCCCATCTGGAATATCTATAAAAGGAGTTACAACGATACTAGGTACCGCCAATAACGTAAGTATAATAAATAACTTATACATTTTACGATAAGCTAACCAAAAAGTTGGGAAGAAAAAGGCTACCCAATTCCACGTATTCCCTTGTGCTGGATTTTCTACTTTTCCCCATTTAAAGTCATAATACGCCGTATTCTTTTGAACAATCTTATGTAACTCTTGTGGAGAAATTGTTTCTTGTAAAACAGTGTCTTTCACGTACATCATCCTTTTCTTATTTCTATATACAGGTATTGTATATGTACAAAAAGAAGGAATCTAACAAAAAGTACATATATTTCATAAAAACGAACGGAAATCGAATATATTCCGACAATTATCCGTTTATTGTTTCATTTTACTTTAAAATATATTAAAATACTTATGAATCATACGTTTAATACACTAAGTTAAATGTTTTGTATGTTCACAAAAAAAGATGCCCCAAGATCATTTGGACACATCCTACTCCTATTATATAAAATACTATTATGGTATGGTCCAACCTAAAATCTCGACTTAAAAGACTTCACAAGTTAACTTTCTACCATTTCAAACATATTTCCACTCACGCAACTAATGAATAATCTATTATTAACTTCTTCAATTGATACAATAAAATCTATTTCAACAACATTTTTAGGGAGTTTCATTATATTTTTTACTTCGCCACATTCAGCATCAAGTATTATTAATTCTAAATTTGAAGTAGCAATATAAATTTCCCCATCTTTATATAACAGAACCAATTATTGCATAATGTTTCACATGAAACTATCGACATTCCGGATTACCTTTCTACCATTTCCGACTGGTTTCAAACGTGGGCTTCTTATGAAAATTTAACAAAAATAAATATACATTCCATTACTCCGTTACTAGCCGTCGTTCCAATATTATAAGAAAAAGCGTTTCTGCTTCTTACCTGTTTTTCTTTCTACAAATTAAAACAGTACGAACAAGCTAATCCCTATTTACAGCAATATTTACATTGCTCTGTGCATCTTAATAACGAGAAAAAAGAAAAAGTATTCTTTCATGAAGTTGATATGTATATGAAAAAACTAGTAGAAAGCACAATGTACATTTACATTGTGCTTTCTACTAGTCCTTTATATTCCTCTTGTAACTTTTTAAATTGTTCTTCATACTTTTGCATCTTTACGGTATCCGTTTTCGAATTCAGGAATGGCCTTCTTCTTCCGGTCACCATTATATTTTTCCCGCCTATTGCATCGTTCATATATACATAAGGTTTAAAAAACTCACATTCCGTATATGGCAATGCTACAGATAATTTTGCATACTCTTGCACCTTAAATTGATTAGACAAGCTTAACTCCCTCAAATTTTTTAATTGTATTAAAGGTTCTAACGAATCATCTTTAACCTTTAAGTTCATAAGAGTAAGCTTTTTCAAATGCTGTAATTCAGCAAGCGGCTTTAAAGTTTGTACTTTCATCGCTGTATTTATCCCTCCGCCCATATAGAAGGTATTGAGTTGTGGACACTTACCTAAAGCACTTAAATCTTCTAGCTTAGAAAAATCATCAATTAGTAAAGACTTGAGTTGTTTATTATACGCGATATCCCATAACGTCTTCGCTTTTGTATTCCAGCATATATATAAATGTTGTAAATTAGATAATTTCTGAAGACTACTTAAATCCTCGACCCTCATTTCGTAAACGTATAATATATCGGGACGAGCATACGTAAGAACATGCTCAAACTGCTTTTGATTTACTGCGAACACCCATAACTTCTTAACTTGTAAAGATGCTAGTCGTTCTATATTTTTTGTTTTCCCCTCAATCGCTAGCTCTTCTAAATTACCAGCTATACTTACTAAATCTTTCGTAATATTCGGCTGCTCACCAATCGGAAACATTTTATCCTCCTACAACTACCAAGTAATATTCATTTCTTCAAATGACGCTTTGCTCACTTCTAACCCTTCACTATCATCCGTCCCAATCATTGCTACTTCCTCTTTAGACAACTTAATTTTCTCGTTTGGATTTTGGATTTTTCTCTCATACACGAATTGTAAAAGTTCTATTTGTTCCGCTGTCAGTTCATACTCTTCTTCCAATCTTTCAATTGCTGATTCCGTATCAAGTAATGGAATTTCTAATAAAAATCCACCGTGCTCTTCCATCTCTTCAAATGGATCAATTGAATACGCACCGCTATCCTCAATCCAAAATGCAGTTGTAATAAAAGGAACTGTTTCGCCTTCTACTTCTTCTAATACGTATTGAAGTGCTTCCTCTTTCGCAATGTCTATTACTTCCGAAGGTGCCCCTTCAAAATAATTTGCCGCATCAATCCACTCTTCAATTCTCTCGCTATTCACATCTTGCAGACATACGATCGTATAATCCGGATGAAACGTAATTGTCCCTCTTCCGCCTTGACTATCTTGCATATTATAGTTAAACCCATCCCATGAACTTTCATGCGAGAAATCAGGAGCATGTGCTACAAAAATTGCATCTGCAATCGACTTTAAGATACAACCTTTCCATAGTTGTTCTTTATTTATATGTAATTTATATTTACTCATCTGCTTTCCTCGCCTACATATTTTTTTATATTATCTTTCGAATTCTCATTCCGTGTAAAGTACTTTTTCATTATATATCAATAGTAAAAGCATCCTTCATACAAAGGATGCTTTTACTATTTTCTCTACCATTTCCCCCTACACTCCTCAATTAAACTAAGCAAATATCTCTTCGTCATATCAGCCCTTCTCCAAATAGAAAGTTTCTTCTTCTCCTTTGGATCATACCTCATTCGCTCTACTTCTTTTAATAAAGGCTCCCATTCTTTCGCTGAGCGTTCTAACAAGTATTGCAATCCTCTATCTTTTGAAACAATTGTTTTATGATCTAACGTATATAAAATACGCCCCATCGTAACGACAGCTGATTCTACCCATTCTTCTATAAAAAATAAATATGGCTGCTTCGCTTTTTCACTCCAGTACTGTTCTACGTTGTATTGCATTGTATTGACTACATCATCCCACTTTATTTGAAGTGGAAGGTCTTCTACTTCTTTCCCGATAACTGTAATGCCTTGATTTTTTAATGTCCACCATGTGACCGCATTAATATCCCAATGACCTATATTCGCCTTACCATCTGCACAATACACGTACTCATTTATTTCATGATTGTATTTCCCTAAGTCAGCAAGCGGAATATACATACCGTCCATTCTTTTACCTAGCGTACTTTCACTCATTTTCTTATGCATTTCTACAATTTGTTGTTTTTCAGCTTCATTCACGGAATCATTTAGTACTGCAACAAAATCAACATCGCTCGTTTCTATATGAAATGCACCTAGCGCAATAGAGCCGTAAACATATACTCCGACTATTTTTCCATCTAAAAAAATTTCTTTTAACCCTACTATGTACTGCTCCATTAACTGCTTTACTTCTGCTGGTAAAGCTTGTTTTATTCCATTCTCCACATCTATCCCTCCATAAAAAAAAGCCTTCGCAAATTCGCAAAGGCTTCCTGCTTTATAAATATTTCTCGATTTCCTCGTAAACATCCTTCAAACGAGGATTTCCTTCTCCAACAATCTCTCCATTCACAAGAACGACTGGATAAAATAAATCTTCTTCTACTACGCGCTCTGCGAATGCTTTTTTATCTTCATCTTCTTGTTCTTGTTGAAAATCAATATACTCGAAATTAAATTTATTTTCTTGTCCTTCATATTTACGACCAATCGCCGCTTGTAACCACTCAAACGTTTCTGTTGAAGATGGCATTCCGACGCAGCTCGCACAAATCACTTTCGTCCCATACACTTGCACATTAACCATTTCTTCTCCCCCACTCCTTGTTCTAACAGTATATTCAGATGTCTTATTACATAAGCACATCATTTTACAAACTTATTCCATACCCCTATACTGAAAAAACACGTTGTACACATGATAAAATATTTCGACAATAAAACAAGAACAGAAAAAATAGATTTTCCCCTCTATCTTGATTATAATAAAACTGATGAAAGGAGTCGATAAAAATGGAAAACCCACATATGCAAGAACAAGTACTAGAAGTACTAGATAAATTACGTCCGTTCTTACTTCGCGATGGCGGAGACGTTGAATTAGTAGACATTGAAGAAGGTATCGTAAAATTACGCCTTATGGGTGCATGCGGAAGCTGCCCAAGTTCTACAATCACACTAAAAGCTGGTATCGAGCGCGCGTTACTTGAAGAAGTACCAGGCGTTATTGAAGTAGAGCAAGTATTTTAATTAAAAGCGGAAGCGGCTCGTTCAAAATGTGAGGAGGATGGAGCTTCTGACATAGAGGCGCTTTTTGCCTCGGCGGAAGAAGCGAAGCCACCGAACATTTTAGCCGCTGGAGCTAGATATTAATTAAAAGCAGAAGCGGCTCGTTCAGAATCGCTTCCTAGAAAGAGACCCCAATGGGTCTCTTTTTTTATTCAAATAACACTTCTCCTTTAACATCATAAAACAAAATTGGAAATCATTCTCAAAAAATGCGATAATTAATACTATATAGTGAATCGTTCACACATATAAAGTGAAACTATAATCAGTGGGCGTTTACGGGCAGCCCGATTCCCACAAATAGCGGGATGAAGTAAAAAACATAGGGGGACGACACATGCCAAAAATGGGGAACACTTTTTTAACAATTCAAGAACTAGAAGAGAAAAAAGAATATTTATTAGGCCTTTCGTCCGTTATACCAACATGGAATACAAGCTATCAATTTTTATTTAAAGAAATCCAGCAAGAATTATTGAGTAAAGTAAATGAAAAAATCGAAAGAAATCAATTCATTTTAAATATATGTGCAGATCAACAGGTAGGAGCATAATGTATTACATATACAATTGCGGTATAAAAAAGAGACCTCAATCGGTCTCTTTTTTATACTTTTAAGATAGCCAATCTAATTTTCTAATCCCTAACTTATCAATTGGCAAACGAAGTGATCCATAAAAATTCCTCATAAATTGCTCAGAGCGGTTCACATCATGTAAAATAGCTTCTAAGCGATCTCTATATATACTTTTTTGTTCTTCGTTCCCAGTTTGATAATATCGTTCGACCGTTTCAAAATAGTGGAGCGGGAACAGGAGCCTTGCAAATAATAAGCGCCAACCAAATGAGGATAGCGAATAATTGCGTTCATAATCTGTAACAAATTGAACGATTGTTTGCTCCCAGTCTTTCTTCTTTTCAATCATCATATAGCGAATCAATTCTGCTATATCTCGAGTGGGATGATCATACACCCACTCAAAAGGAAGTTTTAGACGCTTCGTTTGATGCCATAATAAAGGTGTAAATCGCTCCTGGCAAATTGTTGCCGCATCGGTCATTTGTGGCGTATCATCCATCTCTGTATCGACAACATACTGAATTGCATTTTCCGCAACTCCTAAATAATACGGGAAGGATTCGATAAACAATTGATCGAATACGTCTGTAGGGTGGTTCATCACTTGTGATTGCCAAAATTTCTCTAATTGATCGAGCCTTTTTTCCCATAACGCTTTCCATTCACCAATGCGGCTTAATTGCTCAATTTCTTCTGGAAAGAATGCACCTCGTTTATGGAATATAGAAAGCTCACTTCCTAATGACATAGCATGTCGTTCTAACGTGCGCATACCTTTTAATAAGCAGTAATTTTGTTCTTCTATCTCACTTACATAGTAGCCGTGTATAGTCGGAACGAAAGTCGCTACAGTCATATCCCCTTGCTGGTTCATATAGTCACTGAGCTTTTTCATCTCTACAAGTACTTCTTCCTCCATTTCTCCAATTGGAACAAGTACATAAATTTTGTTGCGAATCCAAAAGCTTTTATAGGGGCCAAGGGGGATTAATTCTTTAACATGCATGTGATAATGCTCATAAATATGCTGAATCATCGCAGTCGCCACCTATGGTTTTTCTTTATATATATGAGCTTGTGCTCGCCTTTCATTCCTATGCACATGATAAAGCAACGAAACGTATACAAATACTAAAAAGAAAAAAAGGTGATAAACATGAAAGAATCAAATCAACTACAAGAAAGAGCATTACAACTATTACAAGAACGCGGTGTAACAATTGACGATATTGCTGAACTTGTTCATTTTCTTCAAAAAAAATATCATCCAAATTTAGAGATGTCAGAATGCCGTTATAACGTTGAGCGTGTATTATCAAAACGTGAAGTACAAAACGCACTAATTACTGGTATCGAACTCGATGTCCTTGCTGAAAAAGGAATGTTAAGTGCGCCGTTACAAGATATCGTAAAACGTGATGAAGGCTTATACGGAATTGATGAAGTTATCGCACTTTCTATCGTTAACGTGTACGGCTCTATCGGTTTCACGAACTTTGGATATATAGATAAATTAAAACCTGGTATTTTAGAATACTTAAATGATAAATCAACTGGCAAAGTGCATACATTCCTTGATGATATCGTTGGCGGAATCGCTGCCGCTGCTTCAAGCCGTTTAGCGCACCGAGCTGATCACTCGGAATAATAATAATGCTTTCTAGACCGTTAGTTTTATGCTGACGGTCTTTCATATTCCATGAGCATAAATTCTCTTCCGCGGCTCAAAAAGATAGGTCCTTGCTGAAAACCTATATTTTTATATAGCGTAATTGCTCTTGTATTAAATGTTGCTACACTTAATCGAAACATTTTTGCATTAAACTCTTTCGTGGCAAACGCTATTCCAGCTTTGAAAAATTCTTTCCCCATTCCTTTCCCTGTTAACGCCGGCTTCATACCAAGTCCGATATCAATCAGATTTTCTCCACCATATAAATTAGTATCTCTTCCACCTGGTACTTGTGCATTTTCTCCAAAACAAAAATAGCCGATGAACTCTCCTTGATCGTCACAACAGCCATAATACGTTCCATCTAATAGCTCTTCTATCACTTCTTTCTCGCCTGAAAAACTATATAAATTATATGGTTCCTCGTACGTCCACGTATTTATCTCATTTGCTTCTTCTACCGTTAACTTATGTATATCCATCCTTCTCTCTCCTTATCAAGTGTTCTATATACTCATTCATTCTCCGCACCTTATTTCCCTCTAATTGAAATATGCAGAATTGCATGCACACAAACATTACACAAATGGTACAATTTATTTGAATCGCTGTTGCTACACTTCTTGATTAAAGAAAAGGCGTTAAAACGGAAATTAGCGTCTTATCGAACTCAAGCAATTGACACATTTTGTCATCATAAAAGACACTCGAAAGAGTGTCTTTTTTCTATATTTCATAAGGACTTACTCATTCCCCAAAATAAACGCATAAAATAATGTAACTCTTTACACGCATGAATCCCTTTCTAAAAGTTGTGAAGTACGTTACGGGAGATTCAAAATAAAAAGCACTCTGACTAGAGTGCTTTTCACTTTAAAACAAGGAGGTTACATATATGGATAGTACTCTCGTATTTAACTTCGGTATTGGTATTGTCATCATTTTATTTGTCTTCTTTGTTCTTTGTATGAGCGGGGTATAGCAATCTTTTATGCCGATAATTCCTTTAAAGTATCACTTAATTTGAACTTTCTTAATTGTAATGAAGCAATCATCGCTGCCCCTGCTCCAAGTACCACACTAGCAAAAGCTAATATGCAAACTTGATTATACGGAATGATAATAACCGTTAAATCTAAGCTTGATAACACAATATAACTAAACAAAATCCCGCCAAAAATGCCAATACAACCAGCTATCGCTCCAAGTAAAGTTCCCTCTAATAAAACAATCCTTCTCATTTGCTTCGGAATAGCCCCTACCGCACGAATCATACTAATTTCAGCACGTCTTTCATGTAAACTTGAGACAATCGCATTCATTAACCCTATTCCAGAAATAATGAAAACAATTAAAACTAACAAGCGAATTAACATCATCATTTGCGATAATAACTGCTCCTGTTCTTTCAATAACTCATGGCTATTAATAACTTCTACGTTCTCTTTATTATTTGTAATTTGTTTTACTTGCTTCTTAATCTCTTCAAATGATTGATTAGAATTTGTCATAACTTGAATTGCTTCATATCCTTGCACGTAAAACTTATCACGAACCCATTGTTCATTTACGAAAATGTCTAATCCTCTTCCCCTTAATCCTTGCTCAATAATCGAAACGACTTTAATCGTTTGTTTTTCTTTCCCCTTCCCTTGTACTTCAATCGTATCATGCAACTGAATCCCTAATGTTTTAGCAGTTCTCTTCGTAACGACTCCCTCACCATCTTGTAATGGCTTATTTAAATCTTGTCCTGTAATCACTTTCGCTTTTGTTACTTTTTGATAAGCAACAATATCATTCCCCACAACTTCTATCACATCATATTCAAAATCATCTTTCCTCACATTTTCATACCATTCTTGATCCGCTTTTTTAAAATCATAATTTATAAGCTTCGCTGTAAAGTCAGTAACATTTGCTACGCTCTCTTCTACACCATCAACTTTTTTAACCTTCTCCATCCAACTAAATGGTAATACTTCAGTACTTTGCGACTCTATTGGAATTCTTATTACTAAATCAGCTGGTAAATGTTTTTGTAACCCATCTTTCATGCCTTCGTAAATAGAGTTTATATACATCGTTCCAACAAGTGCTAACATAAAACCAAATGCTAGTATAGCAACCGATACAGCTGCCTTATTTCGATAACGAATTACATTCCGGCTGCTAATCGTCGTTTCAATTCGTAATATCATTTGAAGTGGTTTTGCAATCACTGGTGCTATCATCCGAATAAATAACGGAATCGCAAATAACAAACCGACCGCAAATAACAGCGCACCTATCGCACTTGGATTAAAACCGACATACCGCTCTAATACGTGACCCGTTAGTCCAATAACAGTACCAATGATTAGAATGCTACCACTAAAAGCACTCCATCTTTTTTCTTTTTTCTCATTACTAGGCAGACCTGGCCTAAGCGCTTGAACTGGTGGAATCTTTCTAACCATGAAGGCTGGTATAATAGCCCCTATAATAGACATAACAATTCCTAGTAAAAACGTAATGAGTAAAATCTCGCCTGAAATCGAAAATGATTCTTTCCCTGCTCCCTCAATATTCACCCATTTATTAATAAATGATGCGGCGATTGTTTGCGTACCTGCTCCAAGAATAACTCCTGCTAGCGATCCGATTGCCCCAATACATAAAGCCTCTAATAAAACGACTAATATAATTTGATTTGGATTACTACCAAGTGCACGTAATAATGCCCATTGCTTAAATCGACTTCTGACAGATAAGAAGAAACTTCCCATTATTAAAAGGGCTACAACAAATAAGGCAATACCACCTAAACTAAAAATTAATGGCTTCATTACATTTAGTCGTTCAAATGCCTTATCTACATAAGTACGTTGGTCCACCTTTATATTTTCAATCTTTTTATGTACATCAAAAGCAATTGCTTTTTTCACATTTATATCTTGTACTTTCACTTGAACAAGATTGAATTGATTTGGCAAATTTAATTCTTTTTGAAGCCAATGGATTGGAAAATAAGCACTATGTCCCATTGACGCCATTAACGGTGGATTTAAAATACCGACAACTTTCACAGTCTTTTCACCATGCTGCGGAAATGGCAGTTTAATCGTATCTCCTACCCTTATATTTTCACGATCTGTATACCCTTTTGTCAGTGCTACTTCAGCACCTTCTTTCGGATATCGTCCTTCTAATATTTTATAAGAATGCATTTCTGGAGAATCTTGCTCAACACCCCAATAAGATGGCTTTCCCGATAATTCTTTATAATGTGGAAAAGGATACGGTATAAGTGCTTTTGATATTTTTTCAGCATTTTCTAAGCCATCTATTCCTTTTAAACTTTCATTATTTAAATACATATCATTTTTTATATAGCCAAATTGTAAATTATAATCTCCATACCGACTTACTACTTGTTCCTTCACACTTTGCTCTACTGATTGATTGCCTAGCAATAACATCGTCGCTAACATAACACCTAAAGCTGCACCGAGGGCAATCAACATATTTCGCAACCAATTTTGTTTCATCGATTTTACCGCATACTTAATTACCCATCGCATCACCTTTACCTCCTACTTTAAAGTGACGATTCATAATCTCTTGAATGTGGATAACTTGTTGCGGGATATTTCGAAATTTCCATCCTTTACTTTCAGCATGCTCATGAATCACCTCACCATCTAATAAGAAAACGACTTTATCAGCATGGGCCGCTACGAACGGATCGTGCGTTACAATGACAGCTGTTTGCCCTAATTCATCACATGCATTGCGAAGTGCCGCAATAATATTTTTGCTGTTTTCTGAATCTAAAGCCCCTGTTGGCTCATCAGCTAATATAATAGCTGGCTCATTTGCAAAGGCTCTTGCTATCGCAACCCTTTGCTGTTGCCCACCTGATAACTGTGCTGGTAAATGCTTTGCTTTTCCTTTCAATCCAACGAGTTCTAATAAACGATTTGCTGTCACCGTTGCCTTTTTTTGCGAAACATTATCTAATAATAAAGGCAACCCTACATTTTCCTCCGCATTAAACACTGGAATTAAATTAAACTGTTGAAAAATAAAACCGATTTTATGCCTTCTAAATAAAGCGAGCTCTTTTTCTTTTAATGTTGAAATCTCCGTACCATTAACTCGAATACTACCTACTGATGGAATATCTAATCCACCTAACAGCTGAAGTAAGGTCGTTTTCCCCGATCCACTTGCCCCCATAATACAAACAAAATCTCCTTTTTGAATTTGAAGATTAATATCTTTTAAGATCTTTACTTTACTATCTCCAATATCAAACGATTTTTCTAACCCTTCAATTTCAATAATATTCATCCCGATATCCCCTTCTCTCTCTATTTACCAATCTATATATTCTATCCGAAAATGCAAAATCCCTACTATTTTGTATTTTTTTGTCACATACTAACATTTATATTAACCGGCATTAAGTGCCCGATTAGTGTAAGCAAATAATCAGTGCGGGATGGATAGCCCCCACCGATTAAAATTTCACTTTATTTCTCACGTCAGAAAAGTTGACTCTCGCAACGAAAGTAACCATAATAGTTACACGAATATTTAAAAACTATTCACATATCCACAAGTAGGAGGAAGAACAATGAAACATGTAATCGTTTATGCACACCCGAATACAGAAAGCTTTAACCATGCAATTTTAGAAACTGTAAAAAGTGAATTAGAAGGCAAAGGTCATGAAGTACGCGTTCGTGATTTATATGAATTAAACTTCAATCCAGTATTAGGTGCTTCCGATTTCATCTCATTTTCCCAAGGAAACACACCAGAAGATATTAAAGAAGAACAAAAGCATATCACTTGGGCTGATAGTATTACATTCATTTACCCAGTTTGGTGGGCAGGTCTTCCTGCTATTTTAAAAGGATACGTTGACCGTGTATTTAGCCACGGCTTCGCTTATGCTTACGGTGAGAATGGTATTGAAAAATTATTAAGCAGTAAAAAAGGATTGTTATTATCTACGATGGGAAATTCAAAAGAAGTATACACAGCAGGCGGTATGTTTGATGCAATGAAAAAAACAGCAGATGTTGGTATTTTTGAATTTACAGGCATTGAAACACTTGAGCATACATTCTATACAAGTGTTCCTTCTGTGGATGACAGTGTGCGTAAACAATACCTTGAAGAAGTTAAAGATGTAGTGAATCGTGCGTTTTAATAAAAAAACTCCGGTTATAACAACCGGAGTTTTTATTTCATCATCAATTTCGGAATATATCTTTGAAGAATGCTTTCTAATTCATTCATATCTTCCTGTCTAATAAGTAAATTCACATTATCATTCATTTTTTCTCGCCCGCGATATAAAAATATATTTTCTTTTGGATTTTCCCATGTTGATGTTTTATAGCCTTTTAATTCTTCGTATGAATAATAGTTCAATCCGTCTATTACACCTTTTTCATATATTTGTACACTTTTAATAAGATGGATCGCTATTAAAATCATAAAACAACTTGCTACAGCATAACTACCTGACTGAATGAGAAACTGTTCAAGTGTGCCAATATCACCACTTACGTATTGAGCATATATATACATACATTGTCCGATAAAGTACGCTGGTCCAAGTAAGGCAATCCAACGTCGTTTCACCCGAGGATATGCTGCAATAAGCTTTCCCGCGCTTTTTTTCATTTCATTTATTTTATATATCTTCCGTAGAACAAAGAATAAAACACATAATGTAAAAATAAACATAATACATGACATCCAGTACACTCTTATTTCCCCATTTACATCATTACATATAAATTTTACATTTTATATCCCTATAGTACATATGCAATTGTGCATAAAAAAACAGGTAACCTCTTCCGGCTACCTGCATTTCATTACATCTTCTCAATCCACTCCGTCAAGTTATGCACAACTTGTGTCGGTTGTACTTCGTATTCTGTTAACTTCTCCACAGTTGTGACTCCAGTGTGGACAAGAAGGGTATGCATACCAGCATTTACTCCCGCTAAAATGTCCGTATCGTAGTTATCCCCAACCATTAATGCCTCATCTTTTCCTATGCCAAGCACTTTTAACGCTTGTTCCATAATGATTGATTCTGGTTTTCCAATAAAGATTGGCTCCACACCTGTTGATACTGTAACAACTGATGTTAATGAACCGTTACCTGGTAATAATCCACGCTCAGTTGGAATAGCAATATCTCCATTTGTAGAAATAAACGTTGCACCGTTACGTACAGCAAGACATGCTTTTGCTAATTTTTCATATGTGATGTCGCGATCTAAACCAACAACAACGAAATCAGGGTTTTCATCCACAAGTTCAAATCCTTTTTCCACAAGAGCATCATGTAAGCCTTCTTCACCAATCATGTATACAGTTGCATCTTGTTTACGTTCATAAATGAAATTCGCTGTCGCCATACTCGTTGTGAATACTTGCTCTGCTTTCGCTGGAATATCGAAACGAACAAGTTTTTCTGCAACTTGTTCTGGTTTACGAGTTGAGTTATTCGTAACGAATAAATACGGAATGCCGCGCTCTCCTAATGCTTTCACGAAGTCGCTTGCTTCTTCAATTTGTTCTTCACCACGATACATCGTACCGTCTAAGTCAATTAAATAACCTTTATACATCTATTATGTCTCTCCTTCTATGCTAGAGTTCTCATCTATCATACCACTCTTATATTACCCCCTTTTCCAAAAGAAAAAAACGCTTTACCTTAAAGCGCCCCAGAACGTTCATTTTTTCTCTTTTACTTGGTAAGAACAACTACAATCACCCTCACACATGTTTGCTAGCGTATTTACATCTGCATTCGCAAATAAACGCTTATACATCTCTTTTTCATCTGCACATACTTGCGGGAATCTCTCTGCAATTTCCTTTAACGGACAGTTTTGCTTTTCAATTACGAAAGAGTTCTCTCCATCTCTCTTTATTTGAACCATATAACCATTTTTCTCTTGCATTGCTGCTACCTCTTGCACTTTATATGCTAAGTTCTTTTGATTACTAATTCTCTTTTGTAATTTTTCTTCCATTCGCTTCGTTCTTTCTTTCAAAACGTAACGAAGTATTTTTTCATCGCCCATTCGAGCTAAATCTTCTAGCATATCAATCGCAAATTGCTTATATTCTTTCGGGAATGTATCTTCTCCCTTTTCACTTAACCCGTACAAATAAGTTGGTCTTCCGACATGTTGCCTGACCATCTTAGAATAAATGAACCCATCTTTCTCAAGATTACTTAAATGTCTTCGAATCGCCATTTCTGTAATCTCTAAAACGTCAGCTAATTCTGCTACCGTATGTTCTCCCTTTACTTTCAACAATTGGACAATCTCGTCTTTCGTAGTGCGTGCTTCCCCCATGCTTTACCCTTCTCCCTTCTCCCTTTTCCCTTTTCTTTCTCACATACAATATAAGATCCCCAAAAGGTATTCCCGGGGATCTCATAAGCATAATTATTCTGGTACAAATGCAGATACAGGCCCTAATTCCTTCTCTAAATAACTGCGAATATTTGCCGGGTAGTTCTCTACCACCGCAATATGTTTTTGAATCGTCTTATATAATTCATCATGATTCATTTGAATATAATCTTGCGTAAGCATTTTTCGAAGAAGGATAATTTCTTTCATTCCTTGTCCTTCTTCTGCACTTATCACTCGCTCATCCATTAAAATATCGATAATATCTTCATAGCTTCCTGGATCGCGCATAATAAATCCATCAATCATCGCATTCCCTACATCTAATACGCAATCAATCATAAGATGGGCTATGCGCTCTAATGCATAAAATTCAAACTCGGTTTCATATATCTTCTTCTCTTGAAATGTATTTGTTGCTCGTTCTAAACATACTAGCATTTGTTCTATTTTTTTTCTGTCTACGAAGTACATTCATGTCACCTACCTGGAAATTAAAGCATTTACATTTTAATTGTAACGCTTTCTTCTGAAAAAATCGACAATTTTTCGAATTCACCTTTTCTCCGTTATTTGTTATAGTTATATTTGTATGATTTTTGAAATTGGAGGAATGAAATCTTGGAACGTGAACTCGCACTAGAAATTGTCCGTGTAACAGAAGCAGCAGCATTAGCATCCGCACAGTGGATGGGCCGCGGAAAGAAAAATGAAGCAGATGATGCAGCAACTACAGCTATGCGTGATATGTTCGATTCAGTAAACATGGCAGGTACAGTTGTAATTGGTGAAGGAGAACTTGATGAAGCACCGATGTTATATATTGGTGAAGAACTAGGAACAGGTAACGGTCCAGAAGTAGATATCGCCGTTGATCCATTAGAAGGTACAAACATCGTTGCAAAAGGTCTTGCAAACGCAATGGCAGTTATCGCAATCGCAGATAAAGGAAACCTTCTTCACGCTCCTGATATGTACATGGAAAAAATCGCGGTTGGTCCAAAAGCAGCTGGTAAAATTAGCTTAGATGATCCAATTGAAAAAACAATTGAAATTGTAGCAGAAGCTAACAATAAAAAGATTCGTGATCTAACAGTTATCATTCAAGAACGTGAACGTCATCAAGATATTATTGACCGTGTTCGTGCAAAAGGGGCTCGCGTGAAATTATTTGGTGATGGCGATGTTGGTGCATCAATCGCAACAGCACTCCCTGGAACAGGTATCGACTTATTCGTAGGTGTTGGCGGAGCTCCAGAAGGCGTTATTTCTGCAGCAGCATTAAAATGCCTTGAAGGTGAAATGCAAGCTCGCTTAGTTCCAATGAACGAAGAAGAAGAAGCTCGTTGTCGTGAAATGGGATTAGAAGATCCTCGTCAACTTCTTATGTTAGATGACTTAGTATCTGGTGATGATGCAATCTTCTCAGCAACAGGTGTTTCTGCTGGTGAGTTATTAGACGGCGTGAAATTCCTAGGCGGAGATTTAGCTGAAACATATTCTATCGTTATGCGTTACAAAACAAGAACAGTACGTTTCATTAAAACGCATCACCATTTAGATCATAAACCACACTTAAACTTAGATATTTAATAAAGGAGCCATGTGTATGGAAGAACGTTTCTTTCTGTACGACGATACTGTCGCTACAAAAACTCGTTTCGTTAGCTTTATGGGAGAAAATGAGCGTCATGATTTAGCGCTTTTATACTCCGATCGTCATTACGGTAAAACAATTGTCCTTGATATGCAGAGCAATAAATTTGCAATCATCGGTCCTGACGATTTAAACGAACCAGGCTACTTAGAGCACGCATTTTCTATGACTGAAGAAATTGCAGAAGAATTACGCTCATTTTTATTTGAACTTATATAACTTATCTCAAACACCAGCTATTTTAGCTGGTGTTTTTTCACTGTAATTATTTTGAATTTTCAATCTCTCGTGGTATACTTATGTACAAATCTATTTGGATAGAAAGGACGTTATCTACGTATGCCAACATTTACTTTGTAATGGACCAGCAATTGGATAGCATTACTCTCAAAAAAGCACGGTGCTTTTTCAAGGGAGTAGTCTGCCCATTCCCATTACAAAGGAACGTAACGCATCTGTAGTATGATGTTTACGGAGGTTCCTCTTTGGGGAACCTCTTTTTATTTTTGTCTACTTCTCATGTCTTCATACTACAAGACATCCAAATAGCTGTATTACGTTCCTTTACCACTACTATAAGAGGTGAAGGAAAATGCAGAAAGTACAACTTTCTTGGAGTTTATATGAAAATCAGCAAAACACAATCGAAAAATATTGTAAAAATTGCGGACGTAATACCCTATTTACTGATACGAATATTCGCAGGCATAACGCCAATGGAAAAAACATATACCGCTTTGCCATTTATAAATGCCCGAACGATCATACGTGGAATCAAAAACTGCGCATTTATAAATCATTTACTGATCATGTCGAAACAATCGATATGATTCAGCAAGACCAAACAGAAACAACTACTACCATTTCTATGACACAACATAAAGAAAGTGGCATAGTTGAAATCACGATTGTATTAGACATCGTTTTTGGCTCCCACCGAATTGATAAAGTGTTATCCACATATATTTCAGATTGGAGCCGTACTACCATTGTGGATAAAATTAAAAGTGGGGATATTCAATTGAACGGACAACAAATGAAACCAAATAAACAACTCTCTGAAGGCGATTATATTTCAATTTGTTTATAAGGAGGTGCCTCATGCTAAACGTGAGAAAAGGTACGATGGATTTATTAGACGAATTAGATGGAATGTATACAGAATGTAAAAAAGCGCTATTACAAAATCAAATTTACCAATGGGATGATTCTTATCCAGCTCGAGAACATATTTCCTATCACTTAGAACAAGATGAACTCTATTGCTTGTTTGAGGATGATTCACTCGTTGGTGCTGTCGTGTTAAACGAGTGGCAGTCTCCCGAATATAAACGAATTGATTGGTCAGAAACAGACGGACGCTTTCTTATCGTCCACTCTTTCGTTATCCATCCTCTCTCGCAAGGAAAAGGATATAGTAAAGTACTTTTATCTTTTTGGGAAAGTGAAGCAAGACGGGAAGGTTACAAAGGCATACGCCTAGATTGCTTTACTCGCAATCCGGTTTCATTAAGTCTATATGAAAAAAACGATTATATTTGCCAAGGTGCTGTTTATTTTGAAAGTAAACAGCCTCCTCACAACTGGTATAATTGCTATGAAAAAATCCTCTTACAATCGTAAGAGGATTTTTTTATTTCTTCACTTTTCGTAATACGAAGTGTGCACAACCGAAGTTACAGTACTCGTATAAATACTCTGATAAAGTACTAATTTTCGTATCATATGTCGCACGTTGGTTACTATCATCAAAGAATCCGCGCAATCTAAGTTGCTCATATCCCCAGTCTCCAACGATATAATCATATTTATTTAAAATTTCTGCATAGCGCTCTTTAAATGCTTCTTCACTAAAACCGTCACGAAAGTTTTTAATTACTTCGTACTGAACATTATTAATGCTCACCGTAGCATGAATTTCTTGCTTTTGCTCCATCATTAACTTCCTCTCTAAGCATTCTTCTTTTTATCGTATCACAAAGCATAACAACCAACAATTTCAAATACAAAAAATTGCAAATTAGTACATGCTATGGAGAAGGAGGTGATACATCGTGAAAAAACAAATTTTACTTTCCCTTCTCACTCTTTCCCTATTTGCAGGCTGCCAATCAACGAATAAAGCCGAAATGGAACGTGAGGAAGGAAGCCGTGTTCTTGTTTCCAACAAAAACGACATGTATCATACGGAAAATACAAATACACGATTAACGAGAGTCGGTTATTCATCTAAACAAAAGCATGAAGTATCTAACAAACAAGTAGGAGCCATTAACCGTGAGAAAGTTGCTGAAATGATTACAAGCATGACAGTCAAACTTCCTGACGTTACAAACGCTGCTACGCTCGTTACCGATGATGAAGTATTTGTTGTATACCGTGCAAACACAACGGATCCGAAACTCGTAGCGGATCAAGTATATAAAGCTGCTTTGTCCATCGTTCCTCGCTATTATAAAGCATATGTATCGACAGACCAAAAGTTGATTTCTCAAATTCAAGGACTTCAATCAGGTAGCTTAAATGATACAGAATATACGCAAAGCCTCGATATGTTAAAACGGGAAATGAGTAAAAATCCTCATTTGAACAATACAGAGGATCAGACTTTAAATGATATGATTAAAAAGTAAAACAGGTGGAGAAAACCTCCACCTGTTTTACTTTTTATTTTTTATTACGATCCGCATAAACCTCCATCGCATCACACATAAACTGTGCTAACCCTTCGCCAAACTTATCAATATTTTTCGTGAAGCGCTCATCAGCGACGTACATTTGACCGAGTCCCTTGAAGGCTTCTAATGAATATTCACCAAAGTTTTGCAAGTAATCATACCATACTTTAATAGCTTCTTGTGCCTCTTTAGAATCAGGTGCACCATGTCTAAGCGCTGCTAAATTTCTGTAAATAGTATTAAACTCTTCCTGATTCTCTTTTGACATACCTTTTGCATATTCGTTCGCTTTATCTACAGTTGTATCTCCCCATCTTTCACGCGCTTCTTCTTCATATGGGTTATGGCTAAAATCAAATCCTTCAAATTTCTCTTTGTTCGTCATTTCAATCTCTCCTTTTGTATGCTGAATTGTTTTATCAATCGTCGCAATCACCTTATCTAACCTCGCACGTTTTTCAAAAAGCATTTTCTTATGAAGCTGTAATGCTTCTTCGCGATCAAATGACGGACTCATGATAATTTCTTTAATTTTCTTCAAAGGGAAGCCTAGCTCTTTAAAAAATAAAATTTGCTGCAGTGTCTCTAAATTTTCGTCAGAATACAGACGATATCCAGATTCTGTCGTCTCGTCTGGGGTTAACAACCCAATTTCATCGTAATGATGCAGTGTGCGCACACTAATTCCAACTAAATCAGCTACTTCTTTTACTCTCATTGTCATTTGTATCTCCCCCTTAATACATACGATAAAGTATGACGCAACGTTAGAGTCAATAAGTAAATTCATTTTATCCCTCTATTTGCGAGCAGTAATACCCTCACCTCAAAATTCGGGGAATAGACAACACTCCCATTGATTAAAGTTTCAATTTATCTCTAAAAGTTTCATCTCTCCCATATTTCATGCATAATAGATATGTACATATATTAGAAAGCGGTGAAAGTATGGTTTCAAATACTGTAATTGCCAGCATCATTATGCAACTCGTTGTTTCGGTTCTGGTCCCAATTATTGTACTCGTTTATTTCCGTAAAAAATATAATATTAATTGGAAAGTGGTCGGAGTTGGTGTTCTTATCTTTATCGGATTTACCCAAATTCTCGAAACACCATTTCATCTATTTATGCGCGGTAATCCAGCAATCGCTCCATTTTTAGAAAATCCATTTGTCTTCGCACTTTATGGCGGGCTAACTGCTGGTATTTTTGAAGAATTAGGACGCTTCGTTGCCTTCTTCTTCCTACTAAAAAAATATCTAGAATATAAAGATGGCTTTGCTTACGGAATTGGTCACGGCGGGATAGAATCTATTTTAGTTGGCGGATTCTCTGCATTGCAAACTCTTATATTCGCAAATGCTATTAACGATGGTAGCTTCGCTCAAATGGCAGAAAAACTACCTCAATTAAACCTTGTAAAGGACATGTTAATCGAGCAGCCTGCCTATTTTTACTTCCTTGGTAGCGTAGAAAGAATTATGGCACTCGTATTGCAAATTGCCTTTACAATGCTTGTTTTATACGCAGTAAAACAAAAGAAGTACATCTTCCTTGTATATGCTATATTATTCCACGCATTCGTAGACTTTTTCGCAGCACTTTACCAAACAAAAACGATCAACATCTTTGTTGCAGAAGGGATTACTCTTCTACTAACAATTTGTGCTCTCGTTGTGATTCGCAAAATGAAAGTGAAATTAATGAGTGTGCCGGAGTAAAAAATAACCCACCAGTTGGTGGGTTATTTTTTACTCCGCACTAACGGGCGGTAGGACTCTCACCTCAAAGTTCGGCAAATGCAGAGAAGTTAGGCGAGAGATCAACTGTCCGTAACTGCCCGATTGGTTCAACTAATAATCAGTGGACAAATCCCCCACTGATTAAAGTTTCACTTTATAAGGATTATCACAATGATGATAACTTTTGCCCTCTTGCAGCTCCCTCTTTGTTTCTGCATCTATAACGATATACTTATAAAACTCTTCTACTTCATTTTGAGTAAAAGAAGCAAAGAAGTACACTTGGCAATCAGGGTGAACAAAAAATCTTGAAGCACCACTCTACTTCGACAACCGACAGCTGTTTTTTGTAGGAAAGAAAATTCTTCATCAGGCACTTCTTTAAATAAGATTTTTTTCCGAACACTATATGCTGCATTTTTGTATTCTTTATAAATTTTCTTATCTAACTGTTTATAAAACACATCCTCACTCACAAATGGCTTATTTCGATTGCTTGGATAATCTAACTTTTCATTGGATTCTGCATATGTTGTGGATAATTGCATAAGAAAACAAATAATGAATACAATGCACATCATTTTTTTCATAGTGGCACCTCAATTTTTCATTATCCACATTACTTTTCCACATATTTAAATCCATATGCTGTTTCCAATAAAAAGGAATTATTTCTACATTTGTCGAAGTATATAGCGTCAACTTGAAAGATGGGGATGAATTATGAAGAAAATTATTGTAATACGACATTGTTCCGCAACTGGACAAAAACGTGATGCCGAATTAACGACTGCCGGAAAAAATCAAGCTAATATCCTTGCTACATTCCTTTTAGAAAATCAGCTACAAATAGATCATATTATTTCGAGCCCATTTGTCCGAGCTATCGATTCTATTCGGCCCTATGCGCTCCAAGCTAACCTATCTATCGAAGAGGATGAACGATTAGCTGAACGTATATTAAGCAACGTTCCCATGGATGATTGGATGCCAAAACTAGAATCTACTTTTACAAACATAGATATTGCCTTTTCAGGCGGAGAGTCAACAAAACAAGCGACGGACCGTGCTATATCGCTTATCCAAGACGTTTTAAAATTAAACCATACTACAACACTACTCATTACACATGGAAACTTACTTACACTCATTTTAAAGCACTTTGATCATACGATCGGCTTTAATGAATGGAGAACTTTAACGAATCCTGATGTTTACGAAATTACAATCGGTGAACAAAGTATCATAAAACGATTATGGGAAGCGTCGTCCAAGTAGTATCCCTTTCCGAAACACTCAGTTGACGCCACGAGAAGAGACTGTATTAACAATAGAGAGGGGTATCATTCCATATGTATGAAGATGTACTTTCTTTACTACATAAAACAAATATTTCTTATGAAAAGTTTGAACACGAGCCAGTGCTTGATTATGAGACAGATCGTATCGTGCGTGAAAGACTCGGTTTGCAAGGTACTCCAAGTAAAAGCTTATTTTTAAAATCAAAATCCGGAGATTATTTCGTATTTTTTACGTTAGAGGGTACTCGGCTCGACCGAGGAGAAATGAAAAAAATAACAGGAGAAAGCTTATCACTTTGCTCTCCACATGAGTTACGAGAAAAAACTGGTTGCACCCCTGGCTGTGTAGCTCCTTTCGGTTATTCACAAGATGTAACGATTATTGTGGATAGTTCCATTTATACGTACGATAAAATTTTGATTACACCTGGTGTACCCGAATTTACAATTGAATTATCCACAGAGGAATTAAAAAAAATTGTATTCACATGCCCAAATACTGTTTTAGAGTACAAACAAAAAGAGAGCTAATGGTTAGCTCTCTTTTTTCATTATTTGGCTTCTGCTGTTTTTTCTTTTGCAGAACGTACTTGCTCGTCCGCATGATAAGAAGAACGTACAAGTGGGCCAGCTTCACAGTGGCTAAATCCTTTGCTAAGTGCAATTTCTTTAAGCTCTGCAAATTCTGCTGGTGGGTAATATTTAAGAACTGGTAAATGCTTCTTAGATGGTTGTAGGTATTGCCCAAGAGTTAAAATATCCACATTGTTTGCACGTAAGTCATCCATTGCTTCAATTAAATCTTCTCTCGTTTCACCTAAGCCCACCATAATGCTCGATTTAGTTGGAATATCAGGCTGCATTTCTTTCGCTCGACGTAAAAACTCTAATGAACGTTCATATTTTGCTCTAGCGCGAACTCGGTCAGATAATCGACGTACTGTTTCAATGTTATGGTTTAAAATATCTGGTTTTGCATCCATTAACATTTTTAAGTTTTCTTCTACTCCACCCATATCAGATGGTAATACTTCGATAGACGTGAATGGGTTTTTACGACGTACTGCGCGTACTGTTTCAGCAAAAACAGCTGCTCCCCCGTCCTTTAAATCATCACGTGCAACCGCTGTTATAACGACGTGCTTTAAGCCCATTTGTACTACTGAATCTGCTACGCGTTCTGGTTCTTGTAAATCAAGCTCAGTTGGTAAGCCTGTTTTAACCGCACAAAAACGACAAGCACGTGTACAAACCGCACCTAAAATCATAAATGTTGCTGTTTTTCTTACAGCCCAGCATTCATGAATATTCGGACATTTTGCCTCTTCACAAACGGTATGAAGATTTTTAGAACGCATCATTTTCTTTAAGCCTGTATAGTTTTCATTCGTGTTTAACTTAATTTTCAACCATTCGGGCTTGCGCTTATATTCTGTTTGTTTTGTCATGGTTATCAACTCCGCACAATATGAAATAGTTTACCGTGTTCGCTTCTTTCAATGTAACATATCTATTCTAACGTATGAAAGCGATTTGCTCAAATGAAGATTCTAAGATTTTTTCCAATCGTTCCCTATAATGAAATACTCCGTATATCCCACACTAAAAAGAGTGATGTTGTGAAAGGAGTCTATTTCATGCTTCGAAAAATTTCTCTTTTGCTTTCTATTTGTTTTCTTCTCCACCAAAACATCGCTTACGGTGAAGATAATCAGCAAAGCATATACGAAAAGCGCATGGCACTATATAAAGAAACCGAGCAGTCTTCAGGCATTCCATGGTATTACTTAGCTGCAATGGATCAATATGAAAGAAATATACGGAGCGTACGAAAAGATATTCCGAAAAAACCAGATGCCATCATTTCCCTTTATTTCAAACCAGAAATATGGGCTGGACCTATCAATAGTAAAGATACTCTCCCCCATACAATTTCTCTATTTGGCGGAATAGGTTTAGATGGTGACAAAGATGGATTTGCAAATGCAAGTAGCGACCGTGATCTTCTGCATACCGCAGCGACTATTTTAAGGAAACAAGGAACGTCAGAAGACCGTATTAAAATTATGCTCTGGGAATATTATAGACGTGCAAAAACAGTTGATTTAATTAGTGAATACGCCCAAATTTATAAACATTATGGACGTATTAATTTAGAAGGAAATGCTTTTCCTCTTCCGATTCGTAGTGACCATAGCTATCGGAGTACTTTCGGCGCTGGAAGAAGTTTTGGCGGCAGAAGGATTCATGAAGGAACCGATATTTTTGCCGGATATGGCGTGCCAGTAAGATCGACTTGCTATGGCATTATTGAAACGAAAGGTTGGAACCGCCTTGGTGGATGGCGCATTGGTATTCGTGACCTTCATAACAATTACCATTATTACGCTCATTTAGGCGGGTTCTCAAAAGAAATACAGCTTGGACAAATTGTTGAGCCAGGAAAAGTAATCGGATTTGTTGGTAGCACCGGTTATGGACCTCCTGGTACAGCCGGAAAATTTCCGCCCCACTTACATTTTGGCATGTATAAAGACAATGGCTATACAGAATGGGCCTTCGATCCATACATGCATTTAAGCTTGTGGGAACGCAAAGAACGAGCAAATACAAAACGATAACCGTAGCAGATTGCTACGGTTATTTTTTATCCCGCTATTTGCCCGGCAGTAAGACCCCTACCTCAAAATTCAGCGAAAGCAAAGGCGTTCGGTCGGTTGGGGATCAACTGCCCGTAAAAGCCCCCCACTGATTAAAGTTTCACTTTATATTCGCTAACTATCCGTTTTCTTTTTATCCGGTACAACAACGCCACCGCTTCCATAATAAGTAGGCACTTCTCCTTGAACAATGCGCGTTGCAATCGGAACATCTTGTTTCACTTTTATTTCTTTCGTATGAAATGGAATAATCACTTGCAACGTTACTTCCATCTCCATAACAATTTGAATCGCTGTATTATTAATCCCATGCGGCTCAATTTTTTGTTTAATATCCGTGTTTACATGACCGATTGTCGTGAAATCAATCGGAATATCTGGCCCCATATTTCCGAAAAGCACATTATCCGTTACACGACCAAAAGGAACTGCCATAGTCGCCCCGTTTTTTTCAGAAATACCTAGCTCCTTCAAATTCCCTTGTTCTACTTGCTGTAAATATTTTTCTATGTATGTGGTCGTTGATGTTACGATTTCATTTACTTGCTTTGTATTTAAATTAATTGTAGATACTCTTCCGTTCCGATCCGTTTGTACTTTCATTAATGAATCGACGTCGAATCCTTCATTAATTCTATCCTTTACCGCCTTCGTCATGACTGCTGTCGCCATTTTATGCGTCTCTACTTCCCCATATTTCATTAACGTTGGCTGAATGCTGTTATTCACAATCCATAATCCTTGCATTAGTAATATCACAAAAAGAATAAATGACATAAGCAGTATGTACCGAAAGGAAATAGGTCCCCTTCGAAACCGCGAATTTTTCGAACGAAATATGCTCATAAAAAAACCTCCTTCTTATATCATTTCTATGCAAGAAGGAGGGACGATATATGCTTATCTCATTTTTAATAACGCTTCTTTTCCAATCGTTCCTACTGGAATACCTAACGCTTCCGCTCCAGTCGTTACGGATTCTAACGGTGCTTCAAGAAGTTGTTCAATCGTTCTTACACCAACCGCACGGCCAGCAATAATTCCCCGATCACCTAACTTCTCATTTAAAAGACCTACATCTAATGCACCACACATAATATATCCTTTATCGCTCATTACAGCTAGCAAATTTGTCTTTGGAAGTTTTACACTAACCGCAATAAACGTATAATTATCGATTATAATTGGCTCCACATTAACCATAGTTCACACTCCTCTCTTTCTTATCTGTATGACAAGAGAAAAATGAGTGTTACAAGTAACTAGCCTATAGTTTGACGGAAGATGTATGAGTTATTAACATGTCTGTTAACACATCTCTAAGTAGTTCTGGCATATAATATTGTTTGTCAGAAAGTGTGGATAGCTCTGGGTATAAGTAGCCGAATGTAAACATATCAATCGTTCCTACCGTATATATACGATCTAACTCTAGCAATTCTCCGTTAATTAATACATCCTCCAGTAAAAGTTTATTGCCTGGAATCGTATCTGGAATGACTTCTACACCAGCGTAAATCATTTTCCCCATCACTTTTCCTCGAAATCCGAATCCTTTCACCTCAAGATTCTCCATATTCGGGCGGCGTGCTTTCAAGATCACTTCTCTTAATGTTTTTCCTGACACTTTCAACGCACATGGATTAATTGGATGTGGACAAATTCTGTGAATATCTCCGCGCGTCACAACACCTTCTTCTAATCCCTCAAGAAGTACACCAGCGTTCACCATTCCAATCTCTGCACCGCACCACGTTTTCAGCGCATTTGCTAACATGTGCGAAAATGATGTCTCATGAAACCAATCAACTGGTAATGATTCCTTTAAATGAACGACAGGCTCTGCCATAATATGCTTACTTTCTTCCTGCAGCATTTCAATTGTGGATAACGGTTCACTATAAGCACCTAACCGCTCTGTCTTAATCGCTCTACCGTCCTTCTTCAACAGTCTCTTCGTCTCTTTATCCACAGTAAGCTGCACGTGCCCAACGTAACGGCCCCACTTTTCACAACAACAAAGTAAAGTATTATTCATAAGAACACCGCGCTCAAATAAATGATGCGTATGTGCACCTAAAATAACATCTATATCATAATGCTCCGCCATATACTCATCCATACTTTTTCCAAGATGCGAAAGGACAACTGTAATATGAGCCTCATCTCGCACTTCTTCTAAAATAGACTCTAAATGCTCGATTGGATCTTCAATGTGCCAGTCTAACATTTGATAAAACTCGGGATATGCTACCGTTAATCCAATAAAAGCAATCGTAATTCCATCTGTCGTTGTATGTAATTTATAAGGCTTTGCCCATGCTGGACGTATACCTTCTTTTTCAAATAAATTCGCGACGAGCACCTCAAATCCAGCATCATCATATAGACGATTCAAATGCTCCTTCGCTAACGTAATTCCTTCATTATTTCCAATCGTTACATAATCATATAACGCCTCATTTAAAAGCTTCGTATTGCCAAGCCCATTCGTCGCTTCCGAAATACTATGAAAACGATCCACATGATCGCCAATATCCACAGTTAAAACAGTCTCTCCCGCTTCCTGTCTTCGCTTTTTCTCCCCTTGTACAAACCGAGAAATTTGCGGCCAATTTTCAAAATGACTATGTATATCGTTTGTATGATAAAGGTGGATGATTGTTTCTTTATTTATATTCAGAGAAAAAACCTCCTCTCAATTCCTTACTGCCATTTACGCTATACGTACGCAATAATCCTGTAAATACTTTTCGTCTTTTCTTGCTATTTTACATTGTACTCGCATTGTGAGAAAAAGCAAAAGATTGTCCTTTTTATATGGAAACTTTTGTTTTTTCTAGTTGGTGTTAAAGGATTTTAGATGGTGAAGTGGGGGATTTTTCAAAAAGTTTAAGAGAGAATTCAGTGGGGGGTTGTTCAAGTGGATTTGTCAGTATCTTTGTCTTAAATCTAGTCGTTCTCTGTTCTTATAAAATGTTTGGGGTATGTGAGGTTTTTCTTTTGTCTTACTTTGTCGACAAATCGATATTCCTTGTCGAAACGTTGATATATTGAAATAATCGTTGATATATTCCCATTTATGATCGATATATTTGAAAAATCGTTGATATATTTAGCCGAACACCCACCCCGGTATCTCTTTCCCCATCTCCGATTGATGAAAGCTTTTACGGGCAGCCCGCCCCCACCTAACTTCTTTGCTTCCACTGAATTTTGAGGCGGGGGCCTTACTGCCCGTTAATGCGGGATAAATAACAAATAAAAAAGCGCCCTGCACAGCAGGACGCTTTCTTCATACATATATTATCCAGTTCTAGCGGCTAGAATAAGCCAATTCCACTTTTAAATATTATCCAGCTTCGCCTCCTAGACCCTCATGTCTAAGAACCTTAGCCAACGGGGCTGAACAGTCGGCTCCGCGTTTCTATTTAACCAATAGAACCTTCCATCTCAAACTTGATTAGGCGGTTCATTTCAACTGCGTATTCCATTGGAAGTTCGCGAGTGAATGGCTCGATGAAGCCCATTACGATCATTTCTGTAGCTTCTTGCTCAGAAATACCGCGGCTCATTAGGTAGAATAATTGTTCTTCTGATACTTTCGATACTTTCGCTTCGTGCTCAAGTGAAACGTAATCGTTTTTGATTTCGTTGTAAGGAATTGTATCAGATGTAGATTGGTTATCCATGATTAACGTGTCACACTCGATGTTAGAGCGAGAGTTTTTCGCTTTTGGTCCGAAGTGTACGATACCACGGTAAGTTACTTTACCACCATGCTTCGCAATCGATTTAGAAACGATTGTTGAAGAAGTGTTTGGTGCTAAGTGAATCATTTTCGCACCAGCATCTTGGTGTTGGCCTTTACCAGCAATCGCGATAGATAACGTTAAACCACGAGCGCCTTCGCCTTTTAAGATAACTGCTGGGTATTTCATCGTTAATTTAGATCCGATGTTACCGTCAATCCATTCCATCGTTGCGTTTTCTTCACAAACCGCACGTTTTGTAACTAGGTTGTATACGTTGTTCGCCCAGTTTTGGATTGTTGTATAACGGCAATATGCATCTTTCTTAATGATGATTTCTACTACCGCACTGTGAAGTGAGTTAGTCGTGTAAACAGGTGCTGTACAACCTTCTACGTAGTGTACGTGTGCGCCTTCGTCTACGATGATAAGCGTACGCTCGAATTGTCCCATATTTTCAGAGTTAATACGGAAATACGCTTGAAGTGGTGTATCAACTTTAATACCTTTTGGAACGTAGATGAATGATCCACCAGACCAAACTGCAGAGTTTAATGCAGAGAATTTGTTGTCTGTTGGTGGGATTACTTTTCCGAAATGCTCACGGAAAATATCTTCGTTCTCTTTTAATGCGCTATCTGTATCTTTGAAGACGATTCCTAGAGCTTCTAGGTCTTCTTTCATGTTGTGGTATACAACTTCAGATTCGTACTGTGCAGATACACCAGCTAAATATTTTTGCTCAGCTTCAGGAATACCTAATTTATCAAATGTCGCTTTAATTTCATCAGGTACTTCATCCCAAGACTTCTCAGATTTCTCAGATGGTTTTACGTAGTACGTAATTTCATCGAAATCTAAGTCATTTAAGTCGCCGCCCCATTGTGGCATTGGCATTTCATAGAACTTATCCAGTGATTTTAAACGGAAGTCTAACATCCACTGTGGTTCTTCTTTCATACGTGAAATCTCTTCAACGATTTCTTTTGTTAAACCGCGTCCAGCACGGAAAATCGAAACGTCTTTGTCTTTGAAACCATATTTGTAATCGCCGATATCTGGCAGTTGCTTCGCCATGTTGGTGTGTCCCTCCTTAGATAACCTCGTTTTTAGGAACCTTTAACATTACTTATCTTCGTTTAAGCCCTTTTCTAACGCTTTCCACGCTAATGTTGCACATTTAATACGTGCAGGGAACTTGCATACGCCTTGTAATGCTTCAATATCTCCTAAATCGATGCTGTCATCGTACTCTTTTCCTAGCATCATATCAGAGAAAATTTTAGAAAGCTGAAGTGCCTCTTCAATTTTCTTTCCTTTTACTGCTTGTGTCATCATTGAAGCTGAAGACATTGAGATGGAACATCCTTCTCCTTCAAACTTCGCTTCTTGCACAATACCTTCTTCTACTTTCATCGTAAGTTGAATACGATCGCCGCAAGTTGGATTGTTCAAGTTAACGGTAACACTATCTTCTAACACGCCATGGTTACGAGGATTTTTGTAATGATCCATAATAACTTGACGATATAACGTATCTAAATTATTAAATGACATTTGTGAAATACTCCTTTGTCTTGATTAGCGATTCAACAAATGTATCAATTTCTTCTTTTGTATTATATAAATAGAAGCTCGCACGTGCTGTTGAAGAAGCTTTTAGCCACTTCATAAGCGGTTGTGCACAGTGATGTCCTGCGCGAACTGCAATGCCTTCCACATCTAATACTGTTGCTACATCGTGAGGATGTACGTCTTCAATATTAAATGTAACTAGGCCAGCGCGATGCTTTGGACCATAAATTGTAACGCCATCTACTTCTGATAGTCTTTCTAAAGCGTATTGCGCTAATTCATGTTCATGCTTTTCAATATTATGAAGACCGATTTCTTCTAGGAAATCAATTGCCGCACCAAGTCCGATTGCATTACCGATAATCGGTGTACCTGCTTCGAACTTCCACGGAAGCTCTTTCCACGTAGATTCTTGTAAGTCTACGAAATCAATCATTTCACCACCAAATTCAATTGGTTCCATATTGTTTAGCAATTCTTTCTTACCATATAATACGCCGACACCTGTTGGTCCGCACATCTTATGAGCAGATAATGCGTAGAAATCACAGTTTAAATCTTGTACATCCACTTTCATATGAGGTGCACTTTGTGCCCCATCAACGATCATGATTGCACCGTTTTCATGTGCGATTGCTCCGATTTCTTTTACAGGGTTAATCGTTCCAAGTACGTTTGACACGTGCATAATAGAAACGATTTTTGTATTCGGTGTAACAGTTTGACGAACATCTTCTAAAGAAATTGTACCGTCTAGTTGAAGCGGAAGGTATTTCAAAGTTGCGCCAGTTTTCTTCGCAACTTGTTGCCACGGAATGATGTTACTATGGTGTTCCATGTAAGAAATAACGATTTCATCGCCTTCTTTTACATTTTCAAGACCATAGCTAGCCGCTACTGTATTTAATGCTGTTGTCGTTCCGCGCGTGAAAATAATCTCTTCCATTGATTTCGCGTTAATAAACTTGCGAACTTTCTCACGTGCACCTTCATACGCGTCAGTAGCTTTCGTACCGAGCGTATGAACACCGCGATGCACGTTAGAATTATATTCTTTATAGTAACGTTCTAACGTTTCAATGACTTGAATTGGTTTTTGAGAAGTTGCTGCACTATCGAAATAAACAAGTTGTTTGCCGTTCACTTTTTGATCAAGAATTGGAAACTGTTTGCGTATTTCATGAATATTCATTAGCGAACTTTCCTTTCAATTACCTCAACAAGCTGTGCTTTTACTCCTTCAATTGGAAGCTCATTTACTACAGGTGCTAAGAATCCATGGATGACTAAACGTTCTGCTTCGCGTTTTGGAATACCACGGCTCATCAAGTAGTATAATTGGTACGGATCTACGCGGCCTACTGAAGCTGCGTGACCTGCCATTACATCATCTTCGTCAATTAAAAGAATTGGGTTTGCATCTCCGCGAGCTTTCTCGTCTAACATAAGAACGCGAGAAGATTGTTGTGCATTTGATTTAGATGCACCGTGTTCAATCTTACCAATTCCGTTAAAGATAGATGTTGCACTATCTTTTTGTACACCGTGTTTTAAAATCCAACCTTCAGAGTGTTTACCGAAGTGAACAACTTTAGTTGTAAAGTTTTGTGTTTGGTTACCACGGCCAATTGTTACTGTTTTCGTATCAGCATATGAACCGTCGCCCATTAAATTCGTAACGTTCTCTGAGATTGTGTTTCCGTCATTCATAAGGCCTAGAGCCCAATCAATGCGGCCGTCGCGTCCTACAATGCCGCGGCGGTTAACGTAAGTTGTTACGTCTTTTGCTAATAAATCAACCGCACCGAATTTCACTTGTGCGCCTTGTTCCACGATTACTTCTGCTACGATATTTGCAATACCTTTAGCATTTTCATTTGCAACATAGTTTTCTACATAAGTTGCAGTACTGTTCGCATCAGCTACGAATAATACGTGGTTATATACGTTAGCTTCTTCGCCGTCTACTAAGAATACAGCTTGAAGTGGAGTTTCAAGAACTACGTTTTTCGGAACATATACGAATGCACCGCCGTTGATTAATGCAGCATGAAGTGCAGTTAGACGATGCTCGTCTACTTTCACGCCGTCTTTCATTAAATACTTTTGTAATAGTTCAGCATGCTCTGTTGCAGCTGTTACGATGTCTGTAAAAATAACACCTTTTTCTTTTGCTTCGTCTGCTAAAGAAACGAACGCAGTTGTACCAGTACGTTGTACTAGTACGCTGTTATTTTCATCGATTAAGTTTTTCACTGCTTCTGGAAGCTCTGTTAAAGAACTTACAGGCTCTTGCTTAGCAGCGTCGCCTTTTCCGATAAAGTCCCATTTTTCAATTTTCGTTTTATCAGGCGTTGGCATTGGAAGTTCTGTTGCTTGTGCAAGAGCTTGTAAGCGGAACTCAGTCAACCAAGCAGCTTCGTTTACTTCGCTAGCGCGCTGACGGATTGTTTCTTGATCGAAAGGTAATGTACCGATTGTCATGTTTATGCTCCTCTCTTACGCTTCTTGCTCTGCTGTTTCGTCTTCAATACCTAATTCTTTTTTAATCCAGTCGTAACCTTCAGCTTCTAGACGTTGTGCAAGCTCAGGGCCACCAGATTTAACGATACGACCGTTCATCATAACGTGAACGAAGTCTGGAGTGATGTAGTTTAATAAACGTTGGTAATGCGTAATCATTAGGCAACCGAACTCTTCGCCGCGCATTTGGTTAATACCTTTAGATACAACTTTTAACGCATCGATATCAAGACCAGAGTCGATTTCGTCTAAGATTGCAATTTTTGGCTCAATCATCATTAATTGAAGAATCTCATTACGTTTTTTCTCACCGCCAGAGAAACCTTCATTTAAGTAACGTTGTGCCATTTCTGGATCCATTTCTAGGAATTCCATGTTTTTATCTAACGTACGGATAAATTTCATAAGAGAAATTTCATCGCCTTCTTCACGACGTGCGTTAATCGCAGAACGTAAGAAGTCAGCGTTTGTAACTCCGCTAATTTCACTTGGATATTGCATTGCTAAGAATAGACCTGCTTGTGCACGCTCGTCTACTTCCATTTCTAATACATCTTCACCGTCAATGATGATGCTACCTTCTGTTACTTCATACTTTGGGTGACCCATAATTGCAGAAGATAAAGTTGATTTACCTGTTCCGTTAGGTCCCATAATTGCGTGGATTTCTCCACCTTTTACTTCAAGGTTTACACCTTTTAAAATTTCTTTGCCGTCAATTGATACGTGTAAGTCTTTAACCGTTAATGTAGAACCAGCCATCTCAATACCTCCATTAATCCTATATATACATTTTAAAAATTCCTAAAACGTTCATATTCTCATTTTATTCTCATTCTAATTTTATATCAAATAAAATGATATCGCAAACGACGAAAAAAAGTAACAATTTTTTCACAAATGTATATAAGTATTTCCTTTGCATCCTTATATGATACACCTTTCTTCTTATATATATAAAGAAAAAAGGACTGGTAAATTCCCAGTCCTTTCCTTACTTTTATTCACTTACCGGAAGTACAGCACCTTTATATTCTTTAGTAATAAAATCCTGAATTTCTTTTGAATGCAATACTTCTACCAGTTCTTTAATTTCTTTTTTCTTCTCGTCACCTTTACGAACTGCAATAATATTTGCATACGGAGAGTCTGATCCTTCAATCGCAATTGCATCCTTTGTTGGATTTAATTTCGCATCAATTGCATAGTTTGAATTAATAAATAAAGCATCTCCCTCATTATTTTCGTACAGCTTCGGTGACAGTCCAGGTTCAACATCTGTTTTAAACTTTAAGTTTTTCGGATTTTCTACAACATCTTTTACTGTCGCCTTAACAACATCTACTCCATCTTTAAGCTTAATAACGCCACCTTTTTGTAATAGTGCTAACATACGGCCGCGCTCAGCCACGTTATTACTCATAATAACTGTTCCGCCCTCTGGCAGGTCTTTTAAGCTTTTATATTTCTTAGAATAAATGCCCATTGGTTCTAAATGAATTTTTCCTGCGTTTACAATTTTATATCCTTTTTCTTGAATTTCTTTATCTAAATACGGAATGTGTTGGAAGTAATTCGCATCAATTTCTTTATCCGCTAACGCTTTATTCGGTAACACATAGTCCTGGAACTTTTTAATCTCTAATTTAATACCCTTTTTCTCTAATATTGGCTGTGCTTTCTCCAAAATAACAGCATGCGGCACGTTAGAAGCTCCAACGACAAGCTTATTTTCCTCTTTTCCCCCGCAAGCAGCTAATGTAAATACAGATAGCGCTGTAACAACTGACAGTATAATCTTTTTCATCTGATATCCCCTTCTCCCCTATAGGTATGTAGTTAGAAAAAAAGAGCCGGCATACACCAGCCCTTCTTCAAACAATTATTCTTTTACAGGAACAACTGCCCCTTTATACTCTTTAGTAATAAAGTCTTCAATTTCTTTAGAATGCAACACTTCTACAAGAGCTTTAATTTCTTTCTTATCTTTATCCCCTTTACGAACTGCTACGATGTTAGCATACGGAGAATCACTACCTTCAATTGCAATCGCATCTTTTTCTGGGTTTAATTTCGCATCAATTGCATAGTTAGAGTTAATTAGAACAGCGTCGCCTTCTTTATTGTTATACACTTGTGGTAATAAACCAGGCTCGATATCCGTTTTGAATTTTAGATTTTTCGGATTATCCGCAATATCTTTCGGAGTCGCTTTAACTGGATCTACTCCATCTTTAATTTTTAAAATACCTTCTTTTTGTAAAATTGCTAAACCACGTCCATGATCAGCAACAGAATTACTCATAATAATTGTTGCTCCGTCTGGAAGCTCTTTTAAGCTCTTATACTTTTGAGAATATACACCAATTGGTTCTAAATGAATCTTTCCGGCTACTTCAAAGTCATACTTTTTATCTTTAATCTCTTTTTCTAAATACGGAATGTGCTGGAAGTAGTTTGCATCTAAATCCTTATCCGCTAACGATTTATTTGGTAATACGTAGTCTTGGAATTTTTTAATTTCTAACTCAATTCCTTTTTTCTCAAGTAACGGTTTTGCTTTTTCTAAAATTTCAGCATGCGGTACGTTAGAAGCACCAACAACAAGTTTCTTTTCATCTTTATCTTTCCCGCCACAAGCAGCTAACCCAAAAATTGAGGTTGAAATAAGTGCTGTAAGTAATAATTTTTTCATTTGAAATACCCTCCTGTTTTCATTATCTTTTATCTATTCGAGTCGTTACACTATCACCAATCCACTGAATGAAAAATACAACTAGCAACACACAAATTGTCGCAACGATTGTTACATCGTTATTTCCACGCTGGAATCCTTCTAAGTAAGCAAGTGTTCCAAGACCACCAGCACCAACAACTCCCGCCATTGCTGTATAGCCTACTAAAGCAATTGTCGTTACCGTAATACCAGATACTAACGCTGGTAATGATTCTGGAATTAACACTTTTAAAATGATTGTGCTTGTTTTTGCCCCCATTGCTTTTGAAGCTTCGATTACACCTTTATCAATTTCACGAAGTGCGATTTCAACCATTCTTGCGTAAAATGGTGCCGCTCCAATAATTAAAGCTGGCAATGCTGCACTAGCCCCGAGAATTGTTCCAAGGATAATCTTTGTGAATGGAATTAATAAAATGATTAAAATGATGAACGGTATAGAACGGAATATGTTTACGAAGGCTCCAATCCCTGTATTAACCGCTTTGTTTTCCCATAAATTATCTTTGGATGTCATAAAGAGTAACAATCCTAAAATGAGTCCTAAAACAAATGTGGCAAGCGCTGCGATTGCCGTCATATATAACGTTTCACCAGTTGCTTCTAACATTTGGTTCCAATCAACATTTACGAGTAACTTATCCATGTGCAATCACCTCCAGCTCTACTTGATCTTGATGTATTCCCTCTATCGCTTGCTGGATTGCTGTTTCCTCACCATTTAAATGAACAACTAAACTTCCGTAAGAACCGTTATTCGTTTGTGCGATATTTCCTTGCAAAATGCTAACTTCTATATCACTGCGTTGCATTAATCTTTGAAGTACTGGTCTTTCTACAGCCTCGCCGACAAACTGCAAGCGAATTACTTTGCCATCTGGATATTTTTCAATTAAACTTTCAATTGTTTCGTTTGTATCTTCAGAATCTGTTAACTGCTGTACAAAGCGTTTCGTAATGTCTTGCTGTGGATTACGGAATACGTCAAGTACTGGACCTGTTTCTACGATTTTCCCTTTCTCCATTACCGCAACACGATTACAAATCTTTCGAATTACGTGCATCTCATGTGTAATCAATACAATTGTTAAACCGAGACGCTTATTAATATCAAGTAGTAAATCTAAAATTTGATCTGTCGTTTCCGGATCAAGTGCTGACGTTGCTTCATCACATAAAAGCACTTGTGGGTTGTTAGCTAACGCTCTAGCAATCCCAACACGCTGCTTTTGTCCACCACTTAACTGGGATGGATACGCGTCTCCTCTTCCTTCTAATCCAACGAGATGAATTAACTCATCAACACGTTTTCTTCTCTTCTCCTTATCAACACCTGCAATCTCAAGTGGAAATGCGATATTTTCGCGTACAGTTCGTGACCAAAGTAAGTTGAAGTGCTGAAAAATCATTCCAATTTCTTGCCTTGCCTTACGAAGTTCACTTCCTGTAATTGCTGAAATGACACGATTTGCAATTGTAATTTGGCCAGAAGTTGGTTTCTCTAACTGATTAAACAGCCTTATTAAAGAACTTTTCCCAGCACCACTATATCCGATAACACCAAATATTTCGCCTTTTTCTATTTTTAAATTGGCGTTATCTACAGCAGTGACATCACCGCTTTTTGCCTTATATATTTTCTTTACATTTTCTAATAAGATCATGATGTTCACCCCTTTTTTGTTTGGATAGACTCCGCAATTTTTTTATTTTTCATGCGTGTAATCTATCGCCATAGCTCCTCTTATTATTTGAATGTCCTCCACATTCAAACAACAAAAAAACCTTTCCGCTTTAGAGAAGCAGAAAGGTTTATATGCGTATATAACAACATTATCCCTCTCTCTCATCTCTCAAAGCATTCGCTTTGCAGGAATTGGCACCATTTCAACATAAGTTGACGGTTGCCGGGCTTCACAGGGCACAGTCCCTCCACCTCTCTTGATAAGAGAAATCAGATTTAATTTTCGTCTGATTTGTAATTTATGAAATTGTCTATATTTTATGAATTGAATTGTATCAATATCCACACGTCATGTCAACAAGAATTTTCACAAAACAAGAAACTTCAGAATTTTAAGCACCTACTGACATCGGTTTACATATATGAAACATCGATTCAACTAATAGCATCGTTCGATATGTTCCCGAATATTGCACACGTCCATCGTTCATTAACGTTTGCAATCTTACATTTCCGTTCACTAATTGTTTTACATCCTCTTCATCTAAGCACACAATTTGTTCCGTTCCTCTTGCCTCTTGTGACAATTCTATATAATCTCTTGAAATTTGTAATGAACAACTTTCATCTCCAAAGCGGAAATTAACAGTTTTTTCTCCTTGTCTTAAAAGCGGTTCTAAATGATATTGACCGTTAGCGTAATTTACAAATGATTGAAGCAAAGAATATAATTTCACCCTAAATCACATCCTTCATATCACTTTCTATTACATACCATTTCCCTCTCACTAAAGAGCAATCCTGTTACTTTCGCTCGACAAATACTGTATCCATCCCGCATGTCGACATATTTCCCAAGAAATATGTCGAGGCGGCAAAAACTTTGCCGCCTACTTTAATTCCATATATAAATATTCAACCGAATGAAATGCATATATCTTCTTCATGAGTGTCCCATTTTCAAAAACAAGTAAACAAGGCACACTTTCGATTCCATACTCTTTCGCTAAATGCGGAGCATAATTTAAATCTAACATTCCAATTTTCAACTCTTCAATCGTCATCTCGACAACCGTTAACATCTTCTTTGCTAATTGGCATGTTCCACACATTGGTGTATATACATATAGCACTGTTTTTTCTTCATTCTCTATTAGGGCTGTAGCTTCGGCTCCTGTCCAGTCAATCACTTCTATCATTCCTTACCGTAAATATTCTGTATAAACGTCAATGTCAGCTCCCCATAATACATTTGCTAAATGTGAAGAAGGTGCAGTCGCCACTTCTCGGTACGAGCGATCAATATAAATATGCTCTGCTTGCGGAAATTCTTTTCGAAACTGTTTCCTTAACTTTTCCCCTGCATCATCAGCATCCACTAGCACATATACGTCCTTATCAAAAAACTGATCAATGAGCTCATCCATTTTCGACAAACCAATTGTACCATTTGTACAAACAATTTCTACCGGTTCACGAATAATAGATTCAATCTTTCTTCTGTCTGATTTACCTTCTACAATAATGACTTTTTCTACATAAATCATATGTCATCACCCGATCACCATATACTATACAACCTTTAACTTAGTATATAGTATATTCGTTATTTTCATGTTGTTTCCTGTTTATTTTTGCAAAAGAAAAGCGGAAGCGGCTTGTTTAGATTGTGAGGGGGATGGAGATTCTGACGTAAAGGCGCTTTTTGCCTTGTAGGAAGAAGCGCAGCCACCGAACAATTTAGCCGCTGGAGCTGGACAATTAAGAAAAGCGAAACCGACTGTTTAGCCCTGTTGGCTAAGGTTCTTTCGCACAGAAGACGCTTTTTGTCTTCTCGTGCGGAAGGTTCTTAGGCATGAAGGGCTAGGAGGTGGAGCTGGACAATCAAGAAAAGCGGAACCGGCTTGTTCAGAACAAGAGGGCAATTGGAACTCCTGAACTAGAGGCGCCTTTTGCCTCAAGTGAAGGAGTGAAATGACCGACTGTTCTAGCCGCTGGAGCTAGACAATGAAAAGCGGAAACGGCTCGTTTAGATTGTAAAAAGCATGAAACTTCACTAAATAGATTTCCCATTAATGTACTCTCACATGATAATTGATTCATATATATGTGCTTTTCAACTCATTATGTAGCACAAAATAAAAAGGACAGCACAAAGGCTGTCCTTCAGTTGACTAAAATTAGTCTTGGTTTGTCATTTCTGCATATTTTTCTGCAGTTAATAACTTCTCAACTTGGCTTGCATCAGAAAGTTCAACTTTAACCATCCATGCACCCTCGTATGGAGATTCGTTTACAAGTTCTGGTTGGTCACTTAATTCTTCGTTTACTGCTACAACTTTACCGCTTACAGGTGCGTATAATTCAGAAACTGTTTTAACAGATTCTACGCTTCCGAATGGCTCGTCAGCTTCGATTGTTGCACCTACTTCAGGAAGTTCAACGAATACGATATCGCCTAGCTCACCTTGTGCAAAGTGAGTAATACCGATTACAACTTCATTACCTTCAGTTTTTACCCATTCGTGTTCTTCAGAGTAACGTAAATTATTTGGAATGCTCATGACTGTACCTCCAGTGAATGTATTAATTATGTAAAAATACCTTATTGGTACTTTTTCCACACACTTTCAAACTGCTCTTCGTTAAAACCAAGTGTTACATTCGTTCCATCTGTTACAATTGGACGTTTAATCAACATGCCATCAGATGCTAAAAGCTCATACATTTCGTCCTCGCTTGCATCTTTCAACTTATCTTTTAGACCAAGTTCGCGGTAACGCATTCCACTTGTATTAAAGAATTTTTTTAATGGTAATTCACTTTTTACATGTAAATTACGTAAATCTTCTTTTGACGGTGGATTTTCAACAATATGAATCATCTCATATGCTACATCGTTTGCCTCAAACCATTTCTTTGCCTTTTGACATGTGCCACACTTTGGATATGAATAAAATGTTACTGTCATAAATTCACCTACTTTTTTACTAACCTTTACCTTTATCATATAGAAAACGTTTTATTATTTCAAACGATTATTCGCTAAACTTTTACTTATTTCGTGATAATTTTTAATAATCCTGCAATTTTTCTTATTTTTCCGCCATTTGTTAAGAAAAAATAAATATATATTTTTTGTAGATTCTTCTCTCATCCCTCACCGAACATATATCTTAAACAAACGTCTGATTAACTTCCTATTTTTCTTTGTTAGCTCTTGAGCTGCATCGATTTCTTCCTACCGAACATACATCTTAAACAAACGTTTGATTCATTCCCCTTTTTCTTTGCTATCCCTTGAGCTGCATCGGTTTCTTCCTACCGAACATACATCTTAAACAAACGTTTATTTAACCATTTCAGCCTATGGTCACAAAACCTGAAAATACTTTAAATGACAAAGGCGTACAGATAAAAGGAACTAACGATTTTGACTGTAGTAGTGAGCCCATAAAAAAGTTATTAAACCTATCCTCAATAACGCCAAAGTAACTGCTCCTGAGAATATGAAATTTAAATTACTGACTGAAATATAAAAAGAAGTACCCTTGATTAGAGACAGGGGTACTTCTTTTTATCATGAATCTAAAGGTAAACGTATCCTTTATTAAAGCAGAAATGTATAGTTCTCTACTTTTTCTTAGTTTATTCAAAATCTTTGCGGAACCGCCACTATCTCATTTACATAATTATCGTTAGTTGAAGTTAATTATATTTTTCTACGTACTAAATAAAAAGCTAAGCACCCCATAATAATAGGCGCAACTAAACTAGAAGCATATACACTTGTAATAGTAAAAAGAGAGAGTATACATATATAGATAAGAGCGAGTCCTATAAATACAGGAATTCCAAATCGAAACTTCCTACATTGTTTTATGTTCCTGTATAATACTTCTCCAATTAGGCAAGCTACAAGATCTAATATACTACCAAATATAATGAGAATTATAATGAATCCAAATATGTTAGGTAAATCATTCTCGTAAGAATAACTAGGATTAGAAATATACGGTATTAAGAACCATATGATAATAAAAGCAAGCAAACTTGCAGCATAACTAATTAAAAATTTCCCCAACGTAATCCTCCTCATAAATTTCTAATATTATCTTCATTGTATGACATAATTTCCTATTATTAATAGCAAAACTACCATCCACGAAATTGCTAATTGAATGAAATAAAAAAGACGCATTTAAATTGATGCGTCTTTTGGAGATGTTTCTTTTGTAAAATCATATAAAGCAATTGCGCCTAAAATAACCAATATACTTTCAGGGGCATCTAACAAAATAGTTCTCCAAGTTTCTGATATTACCCATTTAATACCTGCCGCTGATTCAAGATATACTTGAAAATAACTGATTGTAAAATCAATTACAAATAAACATACAAGTAATGTTAGACCAAATCGAATTAATTTCTTGTTTTTAAACATGTAACACCTCTCAAAATTCATTGGATATTTCTGATTTCAATTCGTTATATACAAAAATCCCTATATTTGATTTTAGCATACAAAAAATCCAAATAAATACAATATGCACATTTGCATATTTCATGAATATTGAGGAATTACTGTTAATAAAAAAACCTACTAGTGTAGGACAAAATAGCCTTAGCGATCCCAACAAGTAATCGCATAAATAACGGAATCATTTGAACCACTATATAACCGATTCCTGGATGCGCTTCATTAAAACTTTATAATTAAATCTGCAATAGCTGATATAAAATTATAAATCGGTATCATTATAGCAGGGAATGCATCTCGCATACGTTGTAATGCTTTCGTAAGCTTCTCGATCATATTGTTATATGTGCTTCTGCTTAAAAAATAAGAAGCCTCGTTTACAGGCTCCTTATTCATCGACTCAAATAATCTGCAATTGTTTGAAATACGACGATATACATATTATGAATGCTTTCTTCAGTATTTCCACCATTTGATAAACCAACTGCCCATTGTTGTCCTTCACCACTTCCGATATTTGCAAAGCCTTGCGTATACATAGCATTTACATCTTTTCGTGCACTGTTATACTCTATCCCTTTCGTAATAAAGGTTGAATATGATTTATCTTGCAAACCGATAAAAAACACTGGTTTCTTTAGCGATGAAAATATACTTTTATACTGCTCTGTTGAGGCTTCTTGAAAGTGATCTTTCATTATTAGAAAACCATCCACTTCCTTAGATTTCTTTTCCAGTTCCTCTAACTTCATTTCCTCAAACTTTATATTTCTAAACGTATCTTTCGGTTTTTCTCCAACAACTCCAATTACGAGTGCTCTCCCGTTATATTCTAATTTCTCTCCTTCTTTATCCTTTGCACACCCAGCACTCACTAGGCATATCAATATAAAAAATAAGAAATACGATAAACGCTTCATATAGCACTCTCCCCTTCTTTTCAGTCAAGTGACAAAAACGTAAGGTTAATTCAAGAAAATGTAAGTAAAATCGATAGCCCAATTTACGTTTCTATATTATAATCAATTGAATTTACCTACATTACTAAACATAGGAGATTATCATGAAGAAATTTAAACTTTCATCTTTTCTTCCGTTAAGTTATATACTTCTACTCGTACTCGTAAGTCCCCTTTACGACGTATTAAATAAATCAACTGTTCACGCAGTAGATGTCACAACTGTAGTAGATGATTGGATTCCATTTGTAAAAGCATTTATTATTCCTTATTTACTTTGGTTTCCTTACTTATACGGCGCACTTATTTATTACTGCTTTGCTGATCGAAAGCAATATTACGTTACTTTAAGTAGTGTAATTCTTGGCAAACTTGCTTGTTTTTCTATTTATTATTTTTGGCAGACAACTGTACCACGTCCAACTGTCGTTGGATCAGACGTATTTTCCGAACTAGTCCGCTATATTTATAGTATCGATCAACCGGTAAACTGTTTCCCTAGCATTCACGTTCTTACTACATTTGTTATTATGTTAGCTGCCTTTAAGCGTAGAGAGCAACATGCTTTTGAATATTACATCCTTACTTTCTTCGGTACACTTATCATTTTATCAACACTATTTACGAAGCAACATGCATTTGTAGATGCTGTTTCTGGAATGACGCTCGCGAGTATATTATACTTCGGCGTTCAGCTCTTATTAGCAAAAGAAACAGTACGCATTCCAGTAAAACAAAATCATAAGATGTAACATAACAAAAAAGCAGACTGTGGCTTCTTCAGTCTGCTTTTATCTATTATTAAGGAGATTTTCAAATTAAGATTGCGGTACAGTCATATCACCAGAATGAATACGACCTGCTTTTTTAAGAGCAATGTAAAGTATATAAGAAACAGCTACTGGAATGATGATATAAGTGATTGCCATAGCTGGAAGAACTCCCCATCCTTGACTGGAAATTAAATTAATTGGTGCGATAAGAGAACTTAATCCAAGACCAGCGATTTCTTTCCCTGCTTCTAATTGGAAAATTAATGCCGATACTGGGCCGACTATCGCACTAGCGACGACAGTCGGGACGAGAATCATTGGATTTTTAGTAATGTTTGGCAACTGTACTTTCGGAGTACAAAGCGCCTGAGCTAATATGCCACCTAAATTATTTTCTTTCGCTGAGATTACAGAGAATCCGATAAACTGAGCAACGCATCCTGCTAGAGCTGCACCACCTGCAACGCCATCTAAGCTAAGTGCGATCGCTAATGCAGCTGATGAAGCTGGAGAGATAAGTAATAGCCCCCAAACTACTGCAATGACGATAGAAGCGATAAACGGGCTACCAGCTGAACTATCTTTAATAAATGCTCCAACTGTATTTAAAACAGGAGTAATATTATGAGATAACCAAATCCCAACTAAACCAGAACCTAATATGGCCGCAAATGGAACGAGCATCATATCTAACGCAGTTTTTCCACTTAAACGTTTACCGATATATACAGCTAAAGTTGCTGTTAATAATGCACCGATTGGCTCACCTGTTTTAATGATTAGACCCGCTTCAGTAATTGAAATGGATCCGGCACCAATCGCTCCAGCTACCATCGCTGAAAAGATAACAAGACCGTTTGCACCGAGCATAAAAGCAATGCCGGCACCAATGGCTGGTGCCATAAGTGATTTTGCAACAACTCCGATTGTAATAAGTAATGGAATATCAACAATTCTTCCTATATTTTCGATCAGTAAACCAATTCCGAGGGATACGAAAATACCTTGTGCGATTCCAGCAGATGCTTTAAATACACGAGACATTATATATTCCTTCATTTGTTTCACCTTCTCCTATAAGTTAGTAACCAATTGTTTTCATATAATCACGTAAAATATCGTTTGATTTTGCGAATCGAGATTCTTCGTCCTCTGTTAAGTTTAGTTCTACAACTTCTTTCATACCATCTCTAGTAATAATAGCTGGCACTCCTGTACAAATATCATACTCACCGTACTCCCCATCTAAAATGGCTGATACAGCAATGACACGGTGATCATCGTTAAAGATTGAGCTCGCAATATACGCTAGAGAATTTCCGATTCCGTAATAAGTAGTACCTTTTCGTTTATAAATTTCCCATCCTGCTTTTGCAGTCTTCTCAACAATTTCATCTAAATCTATTTCACCAAATCGTTCTTTTTGCTCCTCTAAAATTTGTAGAATTGGCTTTCCACCAACAGTTACGTGAGACCAAGCAACCATTTGAGAATCACCATGTTCTCCTAATGAATACCCATGAATACTACGAGGATCTACATGTAACATTTCAGATAAAATTGTTCTTAAGCGAGAAGAATCTAGTGATGTACCAGTACCGATCACACGATTTCTAGGTAATCCAGATAATTTCCACACTTCATATGTAATAATATCAACTGGGTTCGATGCAAGTAAGAAAATACCGTCAAATCCACTTTCCATTACGCCGCCAACAACACTTTCCATAATTTTCGCACTCGCTCCTAAAGTATCTAAGCGACTTTGTCCAGGTTTTGGTGCTGGTCCCGCTGTAATAATAACGATGTCCATATCTTTGCAGTCTTCATAGCTTCCTGCATATACTTTTGTTCTTGTATTTGTAAAGTTAATGCAATGTGATAAATCCATCGCTTCCCCAACTGCACGTTCATGATTTATATCAATTAATAATAGCTCTTCGCAAATGCCTTGATTTACAATGGAATATGCACAACTTGATCCAACTAATCCAGTACCGATAATTGCAATTTTTCTTGTATTTCTTTTCATAGCAATCTCTCCTAATTGATCATATAATCTATTTCTTTTGTTCTTTACACTCTTAATTATAGAGATTCCCACGATAGAAACCATGGATACTTTGTGAAATATTGAGCAAAGTTTTTGTCCTTTTTGTGAATTGTTATATTTAATTTTCGTCATATTTGTTACAACTGAAAAAATATTTATTATGTATTTATTGACATATATAAAGTGAAACTTCAATCAACCTTTATCCATTGGGCTTTTACGGGACAAAACAAAAAAACGAGCGACTTCATTCGCTCGTTTTTTTCATCCCATTATTCCGCACTTAATTGGCCTTTTAATTGCTGCACAATCATTGGATTCGCAGGTGCTGCCGGTTTGTAATAACTCTTTTGCTTTGCGTACTCATACATATTACGTTGGCGCATTTCATCTTGATTACGAATTTGAATTAATGTTTGGTGTAACTGTTCATTATCAGACTGAGCAATATAATTTGCATAACTTGTTAAACTTGCATTTAATCCTGCTAAATAATCATTTACCATATCTTTTTCATTCATTTCTCTCTTCCTCCTATCCTAAAAAAGTCATTAATTGTTGCTTCGTATTTCGTGCATCTTGCGCATCCTTTTGTAGCATTTGTTTCAACTCTGGATCTGTACACGTCTGTGCATACTGCTCCAACTTGTTAATAATTGTTGCGTGTCCACCGATTAAATGACGTAAGTTTTCTACTTCAAGCTCTGTTAAATTTTGCATGGAATACTCCTGCCTTTCTTTGTTCATTCGTCATTAGTATTTGGTTCTTTTTGGATTATATACATGCATGAATTAACTTCTCCTACCTATAAACAAAATAAAAGATGCATAGCTAGGCCATCCATCTTTTATGCTAAATATTCGTTCAATTTTATAGAGATACAATCATACTTATACTCACAAGCAAGTTCCATACAATGTGTAAAATAATACTAGGTATAATAGATTGCGTCTTTTTGTATAACATCGCAAACACAATCCCCATAATCGTCGCCGTAATTAGAAGACCTCCATGAAGAATTCCAAAAATGAAGGAAGAAATAATGATACCAACTAAAAAATTATATTTCTTTTCTAAAAATCGATATAAAATACCTCGAAATAGAATTTCTTCTTTAACTGGTGTAATTATAGCAACACTTAACACATATATAATACTTTGTAGACTATTTTGAAGTCCTAAGCTCCCTAATTGTTTCTGTTGTTCTGCTGCACTTTCAAAACTAAACACATGTAACATTAAATATTGTGATAACGCAATAACCATAAAACCAATTAATAGATATAAATATGTCTTCCCATTCTTCAAAACGGATAAATCCCAAATATATTTAATAAAATGAAGAACTGGTTTATAAGCTAATAAAACGATAGCAACAACAGCTGCATCTAATAAAAGGAAATAGTACCCTTCTAAATTATCACGCAACGCTTCCTCACCATAAATCCCAAAAGCTAAACCAAGGAATAACCCTCCTAGAAGTAAGAATCCTAAAATGATTGCTATCATTACAAATAGATTTTTATATGTTATATTATCTATTTTCCTTTCCACACTATACGCTTCTAACACCGTTTTACTCATACTATTCCTCCATTTGTTTTCATTACCTTAACAAAAATCCCTTAATATAAATATAAGGATAATATAACAAAAATTTCAAAAAGAATAATATGCAATTTTACATATTATGAACGCTTTGTATTCTATAGTTTTAGGAATTATATTGTTATATAATAATTATAAAATAAAAATTTCTTACTTCCACATCATGATCCCCACTTCATACTAAACCTTATGAATAAAAGGAGATGTAAACATGGAAACACATGATTTTCTTACTAAGGTGCAAGATAGCTATGACCCTAACCCAAGCCAAGACCCTTTTATATTTATGTTTTTCGGTTTCCTATTAGCGATATACACATACTTAAAACCCACAAAATAATATCATTTAGCAAAAAAGAGCCTCTAAACAATTAAAGGCTCTTTCTAGTTAAATTCCTTTCCGCTTCTTCAATCGCCCGTTGCATTTGCACTAACGGATTTTTAATCATCTTCCCATGCCCTGTCGCTAATATAGACGGCTTATACTCTAGCAATTTCTGAGCGCTTTTTAACGAAACTTCTGCATCCCACGTACCAAACATAGGAAACGGAAAAAGCCACTTCAACTGTCCTGCTACCGCCACTCCTCCTCTCGTTTGAAATGCATCTCCAACAATGAGCGCATCATTTCTCGTGTCTAAAAACGCCATTGATCCTGGTGTATGGCCTGGGGCTGCAATTGCTACAAGTGAACCAATTTGATCTCCCTCTTGAAGAAGGATATCTGGAATCGTCTTTATCCTTTTTGACACACTCACTTTTACTTGCGTGCCTGGTTCTCCGAGTTGCAGTGACAAATCCCCTTCAAGTAAACGAGCATCTCTTTCAGAAATATAGACCGAAACATTCGGCAGTTCTTGTTTTATAGCATCAAGCGCTCCTACATGGTCATCATGTGCATGTGTTATAACGATATTCGTAATCGGTTTTCCTAGTTTTCGAGCCGCTTCTAAAATCTTCTTTGCACAAAATGGCAAAGCTGCATCAATTAACGTTAATCCTGTTTCTTCTTCGACAAAGTAACAGTTAATCGGAAATAGACGCGGTAAAAATGCGATTTGATGAACTGTTCCTACTTTTATTAACTTCATCTCCTATCCCTCCATGAAAAAGAGCTGTTTACAAATACATATGTAAAACAACCCTTTTCAAGAATCCATCAATAAAAAAACCAGCAGCCAAACGGCCACTGGTTCCTTTTCATCTATTAAACTGTATAACGCTCATCTTCTAAAATTTTCGCAGCGATTTCACGTTTCTTCGGAATTACGTTAAGTGGCGTGTGGCGAGTTAATTTACGTAATGATGATAACATCATGCGCAGCATGTCGCCGTTTTCAACTGCGATAAGTGTTTCTTTCGCATCTGCTTCGATTTCGTTGAATGCTTCTTGGCAGAATACTTCAGTGTATAACACTTTTTGTTTATTCTTTTCAAGACCAGTTGTTTTAATTGCTTTTTCTGTACGAAGAACAGCTGATTCCATTGCATAAAGGTTGCTTACGATGTCAGCGATATTCACAAGAATTTCTTGCTCTTTATCTAATGCTTTACCGTATTTTTGAGCCGCTAATCCAGCTACCATTAAGCCGATTTTCTTCGCGTTAGTTACTAAATATTTTTGAAGTGCTAATGGCTCATCGCCTACTTCTTCTGGCATCATCATCATTAACTCTTCTTGTAATTTTTGTGCTTTTTGAAGAAGTGGTAATTCACCTTTCATCGCTTTACGTAAGAACGTACCTGGTACGATTAGGCGGTTAATTTCGTTCGTTCCTTCGAAAATACGGTTAATACGAGAATCGCGGTACATTCTTTCAATCTCGTATTCTGCCATAAATCCGTAACCACCGTGAATTTGAACACCTTCATCTACTGTATAGTCTAATACTTCAGAACCGAATACTTTATTTAAAGAGCACTCGATTGCATATTCAGCGATAGAAGCTGCTACTGCTTTACCGTCTTTCACTTCTTCTTCAGATAATGTGCTCATGCGGCTTTCGAATAAACCTACTGTACGATATACAGAGCTTTCAGCTGCATATGTTTTCGCTGCCATATTCGCAAGTTTCTCTTGAATTAATGGGAAGCGAGCGATTGGTTGTTTGAACTGTTGACGTTGGTTTGCATATTGTGCTGAAATTTCTACTGCACGTTTCGCAGATCCAACTGTACCAACACCTAATTTATAACGACCGATATTTAAAATGTTGAACGCGATAATATGACCTTTACCGATTTCACCAAGTAAGTTCTCTTTTGGTACTAATGCATCTTCTAAAATTAACGTACGAGTTGAAGAACATTTAATACCCATTTTCTTTTCTTCTGGGCTTGTAGATACGCCAGCATATTCTTTCTCTACGATAAATGCTGAGAAGTGCTCTCCATCGATTTTTGCATATACGATAAATACGTCAGCGAATGCAGAGTTTGTAATCCACTGTTTTTCACCATTTAATACGTAATGTGTACCTTCTGCATTTAAACGTGCAGTTGTTTTTGCACCTAATGCGTCAGATCCTGAACCTGGCTCTGTTAATGCGTATGCAGCTAATTTTTCCCCAGTTGCAAGTAATGGTAAATACTTTTTCTTTTGCTCTTCGTTACCGAATAATACGATCGGTAACGATCCAATACCTACGTGAGCACCGTGAGTAATTGCAAAACCACCAGCGCGAGAGAATTTCTCTGCGATTAACGCTGAGCTTACTTTATCAAGACCAATTCCACCGTACTCTTCTGGTACGTCAGCACCTAATAAACCAAGTTCCCCAGCTTCTTTTAAAAGACGAACAGAACGATCAAACTCATGTTGCTCTAAATATTCAAGCTCTGGAAGAACTTCATTTACGATAAAGTCCTCTGTCGTTTTTGCAATCATTTTATGCTCAGATGAAAAATCTTCTGGCGTAAACACTTGATCAATCGTAATCTCATCAACTAAAAAGCTACCGCCTTTAACCGCATTTCCTACTGTTTTTTCCATGAAAATTTCCTCCTTCATATTTTCATGAGCCGCTTCTCTCTTTTTGAAAGAAACTGGCTCTCCCGTTTATTTTTTATAAACCTTTGTTGCTTCCATTCTTTTTTTCATAATCCAGTTCCAGTGGCTAAAACAGTCGGTCGTTTCACCCCTTCCTGTGAGGCAAAAAGCGCCTCTTCGTCAGGGCTTCCAACGCCCTCCTGTTCTGAACAAGCCACTTCCACTTTTTTTATAATCCAGTTCCAGCGGCTAGAATGTTCGGTGGCTTCGCTTCTTCCTGCGAGGCAAAAAGCGCCTCTACGTCTGAAGCTCCATCCCCCTCACATTCTGAACGAGCCGCTTGCACTTTTTTTATAGTAATTCAAACACTCCCGCTGCTCCCATTCCGCCGCCGATACACATTGTTACGATACCGAATTGTTCGTTGCGGCGTTTCATTTCGTGAATAAGAGATAGTGTTAGTTTTGCTCCTGTACAGCCAAGTGGATGTCCAAGTGCAATTGCACCACCGTTTACGTTTACTTTTTCTTCATCTAAACCAAGTTCACGAATAACTTGGATCGATTGAGAAGCGAATGCTTCGTTTAGTTCGAATAAGCCAATATCAGATAGCTCTAAGCCAGCTAGTTTTAACGCTTTTGGAATTGCAGCGATTGGGCCAATTCCCATTACTTCTGGTGGTACGCCAGCTACTGCAAATGAACGGAATTTCGCAAGTGGCTTCATGCCATCGCTCACTGCTTTTTCACGATCCATTAATAGTACAGATGCTGCACCGTCACTCATTTGTGAAGAGTTACCAGCCGTTACAGAACCGCGAACGTTAAATGCTGGACGTAATTTACCTAAAATGTCTAGCGTCGTCTCTGCTCTTACACCTTCGTCTTGTGCGAAAATGATTGTTTCTTCTTGCAATTTATTGTTTGATCCAACCGAGCGTAACGTCACATCTACAGATACTGTTTCATCAGCAAAGTTCCCTGCCGCTAATGCTTTTGCAGCACGTTGATGACTTCTTACTGCAAATGCATCTTGCTCTTCACGAGAAATTCCATATTTCACAGCAACTTGCTCCGCTGTATGTCCCATACCCATATAATATTCTGGAGCCGCTTCTACAAGGCGACTATTTGGACGAACAACGTGTCCCATCATTGGAACTAAACTCATTGATTCCGCTCCGCCTGATAATACAGCTTCAGAGTGACCAAGCATAATACGCTCTGCTCCGTAAGCGATACTTTGTAAACCAGAAGAACAGTAACGGTTAATTGTAATAGCTGGAACATCGTAAGAAAGTCCTGCTAATCCACCGATATTACGAGCCATATTTAAACCTTGCTCTGCTTCTGGCATCGCACAACCGAAAATTAAATCATCGATTGGTCCTTCATAATTCGCACGCTTTAACGTTTCCTTTACTACTAACGCCCCTAGATCGTCAGGACGAACTGTTTTTAATGAACCCCTCTTTGCTTTTCCAATTGGTGTTCTTGCTCCCGCAACAATGACAGCTTCTCTCATGAACGATATCTCCCCTCGTTATTAGTTACGTAATGGCTTTCCTTTTACAAGCATGTGCTGCATTCTTGCTTGTGATTTCATCTCACTTACTAAGCTAATAAATGCTTCACGTTCTACATCTAATAAATACTGCTCATCAACTTCTGTTCCGTACGGCACTTTTCCGCCCGCAATGACATATGCAAGTTTCTTCGCAATGTGAAGATCATGTTCAGAAATGTAACCAGATAAATGCATTGCTTCTGCACCAAGTACAAGAGTTGCATATCCTGTTTCGCCAACAACTGGTATCTTTTTACGAATCGGTGCTTTATAGCCAGCTTCATATAAAGCAAGTGCTTTCTGTTTCGCATCATATAGTAAGTGATCACCATTCACACTAATACCGTCTTTATCGCCTAAGAAGTTGTTCGATACAGCTTCTTGTGCTGATGTAGAAACTTTCGCCATCGCTACAGATTCGAACACTTTATTCGCAACTTTTTGCAGATCAAACTCTACACCGTTTGGCATTTTATTTAAGTGTTTAATGTATAGCTCTTTATTACCGCCTCCGCCAGGGATTAAGCCAACACCAACTTCTACTAAGCCCATATACGTTTCACTAGAAGCTTGAATGCTAGCAGCCGGTAAGCAAACTTCTGTACCTCCACCAAGCGTCATACCATATGGTGCTGCTACAACTGGCTTAGAAGAGTACTTAATTTTCGTCATTGCATCTTGGAAGTTTTTCACAACCAACTCAATTTCAAAGTAATTGTCGTCTTGTGCTTCCATTAAGATCATTGCTAGATTCGCACCAACGCAGAAGTTCTTCGATTGGTTACCGATAACAAGACCTTTATAATTCTTTTCTACTTCATCAACAGCGTAGTTAATCATTTGCGTAATATCCATACCGATTGCATTGCTCTTCGAATGGAATTCTAAGCAAAGGATGCCGTCACCTAAATCAATTAAGCTCGCGCCGCTATTTTTCTTTAATACGCCATTTTTCTCTTTTAATTGTTTAAGAGAAATTGCTTTTTTATTACGCTCGATTAGCTTATATTCACCATTATCGTAATAGTAGCTATCGCCGTTATCATGTTTATAGAAAGCAGTAAAACCTTTCTCTACCATTTCTTTTACCCAAGCTGGTACATTTACGCCGTTTTCTTCCATCTTTTGAATCGATTTTTCAACGCCGATTGCATCCCAAATTTCAAATGGTCCTTGCTCCCAACCGAAGCCCCATTTCATCGCTTGATCGATTGCCACGATATCGTCAGCAATTTCTTTATGAAGCTTTGCAGAGTATAAAAGAGTTGGTGTAATGATATTCCATAACAACTCACCTGCGCGGTCTTTCGCGTATACAAGCGCTTTCAATTTATTCGCTAATCCTTTTTCTTGCTTGCTTAACTCTACGGATGCAGCTTTTAATTTTTTGCGCGCTTCGTATTCCATCGTTTCAGGATTTAATTCTAAAATTTCTTTTCCTTGTTTTAAGAAGAAGCCTTGACCAGTTTTACTTCCAAGCCATTTTTTATCAAGCATGTCATGCATGAAAGCTGGTACTTTAAATACATCTCGCTCTTCTTCTTGTACATTTTCATATACGTTATTTGCAACATGTACAAATGTATCTAAACCGACAACATCTAATGTGCGGAACGTTGCGCTCTTCGGACGGCCAATTAATGGACCCGTTACAGAATCAACTTCTCCAATGCTATAGCCGCGCTTAATCATTTCTTGAAGCGTTACAAGCAAGCCGTACGTACCAATGCGGTTTCCAATAAAGTTTGGTGTATCTTTTGCGATAACAACGCCTTTTCCAAGAACGTCTTCGCCAAATAATTTCATGAAGCTTAATACTTGTGGATCAGTTTCTTTCGTCGGTATTACCTCTAGAAGTTTTAAATATCGTGGTGGGTTAAAAAAGTGTGTTCCTAAGAAGTGTTTCTGGAAGTCGTCTGAACGACCTTCTGCCATTTTTTCAACGGAAATGCCTGACGTATTTGAGCTAACAATAGAACCTGGTTTACGAACAGCATCTACTCTTTCAAATAATTTCTTTTTAATATCTAAGTTTTCAACTACTACTTCAATAATCCAATCTACATCAGCAAGACGCTCAAGATCATCTTCTAAGTTACCTGCTTCAATCAGTGCTAAATTTCCTTTCACTGTCAGAGGAGCTGGTTTTTGCTTCAATAATTTTTGCAGTGCCGTATTACTAAAACGATTTCTCACACTTTTATGTTCTAATGTAAGTCCCTTCGCTTCTTCTTCTTTCGTAAGCGCAGGTGGTACAATATCAAGCAATAATGTCGGAATACCAATATTAGCTAAGTGTGCCGCAATTCCTGAACCCATTACACCTGAACCTAGAACAGCAGCCTTTTTAATTTGGAACATCCAATTCTCCCCCTATTCTTGAATGAATGCTCATTCAATTTTTCGACATAAGTCGCAATCAATGAGTGAGCCTCTACTAATAAATATATGATACTGTTTAAATTTTCGCAATATATTTATTGATAAAATTTTCTGAAATAAATATATTTCTTTTATTTGCCCATGCTATATATGTGTATTTTCTTCACTAAAATGCACTTTTCCTTTTTACAATCTGACGAAACTGGAGGAATATATATGGCAAAACTTAAGAAGAACCCCTCAAAAGCTGGAATTAGTGCAGCGAGTGTAACCGGAAATGCAGGTCCGCATAACCACGGTGTGGAAAAAGGACGTCAAGGTAATAACCAACAATATAAGAAGCATAATATGGGCGAAAAATAACGCTATATTTTTGGGCAGAGAACGTGGCATAATGATTAATGGCTGCTTTTTCTGCCCAATTTATTTGTACATATGGAAAACAAAAGAGGGAACGATGATGAAACGAACAATAGTTATGATTGTAATGATTGCTACACTATTTACAGGGATGATTTTCTTCTCTTATGCACAAAGACAACAAACTGTAAGAGCTGATCAGCCTAGTATTAAGGGGCAATACGGAATTACAATCGATGCAGACACAGGTGAAATTTTGTATGGAAAACGCGAAGATGAACGCTCTTATCCGGCTAGTATAGCCAAAATGATGACAACCCTTCTCTTACTAGAGAATGTAAAAGAAGATGAAGAAATTACAGTTACAGAAAACGCAATAAAAACAGAAAGTCAAAGTAAAAAAATTAAGCTGCGTGCTGGGGAAAAATTAAAACGCGATGAGGCATTAAAACTTATGCTTATCATTAGTGCAGACCCAATCTCTGAGTCAATTGCAGAACATATCGCAGGATCAAAAAATGAGTTTGTGAAAATGATGAATGCTAGAGCGAAGGAACTTGGTACAAAACATGCAACTTTCAAAAACGCAAGTGGTGCTGATGCACTTGGAAATAAAGTATCACCATATGACATTGCCATTATTACGAAAGAAGCATTAAAATACCCAATTGTTTTACAATATATGAATTCAGTACATACAACTCTATATACTTCCGAACGCTCTCCAAAAATCGCAAACTATGGACGAGAAGAACTATATGACGATCCATATGCGATTGGAAGTAAAAGCGGTCTATCGGCACTCGGAAAATATACGGTCGTAACTGTTGATGAGAAAGACGGTAAACGCGTCATTAACGTCGTATTATCTTCTACTCGCGCGCAACTATATCCTGATACGAAGAAAATGGCACATTACGCATTTAAGCAATTAAAATAACCAAGGAGTATTTTCTCCTTGGTTATTTTTTAACCATACCTTTTAATACGAACGCAACGTTCGCTGGACGCTCTGCTAGACGGCGCATGAAATAGCCATACCAGTCGTTTCCATAAGGTACATAAACACGCATCTTGTAGCCTTCTTTTACAAGCTCGAGTTGACGCTCATTACGAATACCATATAACATTTGGAATTCAAATTGATCCCTTGGAATATTGTGTTCTTCGGCAAGTTTTTTCGTATATTCAATAATTGCTTCGTCATGTGAAGCAATTGCAGTATAATTTCCATTTAATAAGTGCATTTTAATAATTTTTTTATAATTGTCATCTACATCTTTCTTGTCCGGGAACGCTACTTCTTCAGGTTCCTTATAAGCCCCTTTTACAAGACGTAAATTAGGATTATAAGCATTTAAATCTTCCATATCTTTTTCTGTACGATACAGGTAAGCTTGAATAACAGTACCAATATTATCGTATTCAGATTTTAATTGTTTAAAGATATCAATTGTCTTCCCGCAACGCGTATAATCTTCCATATCAATTGTAACAAACACACCGTTTTCTTTTGCAGCTTCTAAAATACGGCGCATATTGTTCATTACGATTTCATCTGAGATATCTAATCCCATAGAAGTCATTTTTAAAGAAAGCTGTGAATCAAGTCCCTCTTTTCCAATTGCACGAATCGCTTCAATCGATTGGTTAGCCATTTCATTTGCTTCCGCCTCATTATCAACGAATTCACCTAAATAATCGATTGTTACACAAAGGCCTTGCTTGTTCAATTGTTTAATAGCTGCTGTCGCTAATTCGATTGTCTCCCCTGCGACAAAACGACCTGCTCCAAAGCGTAAACCGTACTTTTTAGCTAACTTTGTTAGCGCTTTATTTTTTGACAAGAAAAGAAACGAATTTCGCATTAATTGTTCCATGTAATTCACCCCTATGACTGTACTTTATCTGTTTTTTACCCCTCTTCAAAATTATATCATTCTTTAAAATTATTTGATACAAATAATTATTTAGATAATTTATAAAATACTATAAAAACATTTAAAACCTCATATTCTCGCTTGTAAATATAAAAGGAATATTTTTCGACATTTAGAAAAAACGGGTTTACTAGGCCTCAAATAGACATGTTGAAAATATTCGACACACCTATAAAACCCTTTATATTCCATCCAAATTATATGAGGATATTAATAAAGTGAAACTTTAATTAGAGCCCCCTCTGATTATTAACCCTCATCAATAGGACTTTTACGAGATAAAAAAAGCTTAAGGTGAAATTCACCTCAAGCTCTCTTATTTTTCATTTCGCTTCTCTTCATTTATCTTTTTTATATCTGAAATTAACTGTACCATTTCTTCTTTCGCATCGGGATACGTCTCGTTCCAATGCTTCACTAAAGCTGGCATCGTCTTTGCAATGTAAGAATAAAGTGCCCACTTCTGCACCTGTTCTTTTCTTTCTTCATTGCTCTCTCCCAGTAATAGTTCCGTGTACTTCTCTAGCAACCCATCAAATTGCTCATTAAACTTTTCACTCACCTTATTTACCTCCTATATGAAAAAAGCAGCGATGATCGCTGCTTTTTCTTATAATTTTGATCGAACAGAGTTTAATTTCTTCTCCATTGTGCTTACTTTATCACGGCGATCATCGATACGAATTGTTGTTGCAACGCGTTGTGCACCTTTCGTATAGGGAACTTCATGCATTTGTTGAATTACTTCTAGAATGACAGGAAGATCTCCTTCAATAACTGTATTCATCGGTGTTAATTGATACTTCACGCGATCTGCATTTTTCTCTAGCACCTTTTGTACTTCTGCTACATATTCACTAACACTTGGATTACCTGTTCCTACTGGAATAATCGAAACGTCAACAATTGCCATAGTAGTTTTCCTCCTATAATTGCTTCTTATATATCCATTGTCTATTTTACCGAAATCTTCATCATTTTACTAATATGTTACTCTTCCACTTTAAACTGCTCGACTAATCTTTCTAAATCTCTCATATGCTCTGTCAAGCTTTCCATCGTATGAGCTACCTTTTCTAAATGATTCACTTGCGATTCAGTTGCAGCATTTACCTCTTCAGATACAGCTGCACTTTCTTGACTCGTACTAGCAATTGTATGCATTACCTCTGTAATTTCACCTTGCTCGTGACCTATATTGTTTACTTCTTCTACAATTTTTTCAACTGAGATACTAATCGTATTTATAACCGACATAATTGTACGGAATTCCGCCTCTGCCTCTGTCGTCACTTTATTTTGTATATCAGCAATATCTTTCAATTTACTTACGACCTCTACAACTCGTTTTACTTCTAATTGGACATCGCCAATCATTGTTGCGATTTCTCCTGTTGCCTCTTTTGATTGTTCCGCTAACTTTCGAACTTCTTCAGCCACCACTGCAAATCCCTTACCTTGCTCACCTGCACGTGCTGCTTCAATCGAAGCGTTTAAAGCAAGTAAGTTCGTTTGATCCGAAATACCTTTTATAAGCTCTACAACATTTTGAATCGATCCGACTTTTTGCTCTAACTTACCAGATGCTTCCTCTGTATGAACAACAATCGAAGATGACTCTCCTCTCGTACGAACTAAATTCTGCATCGTATTTAACCCTTGCTTAGATGCCTTTTCCGCTTTACCAGCCACTCCTTCTATTTCACCAACGGAGCTATTCATTTCTTCCACTGACTGCGCCATGTTCTCAAGCTGAGCTGAAACTTCATCTACACTATTGGCAAGAGTAGAAGCTCCCCCGCTCACATCATCCATTGCACCTGACACTTCTCTACTAGCGGCCACCGTTTCATTCGTTAAATAATGGAGATTATTCGTTGATTGCTGCACTGTTGATACACTATTTTTAATTTTACTTACCATTTCATTCATTTGCCCAACCATATGATTAAAATGGTTCGTCAGCTCTCCAACCTCATCTTTACTTGTCACTTTCATTTGCAGTGTTAAATCTCCTCCTGCTACTTTTTGAACGTGATTCGTTAATAATTGCAGTGGCCTTGCTAATCTTCTTGAGAATAAATAGGAAGCTACTATTCCAACTAATAAACTAATACATGCCATTATAATGACTGTATTTCTCATACTACTTAACAATCCATCAATTGTTTGTTTCGGATAAAAAATTCCTATCTTCCATTTCATCGCATCAAATAACTGACTATAAACAACTACATCTTCACCTTTTAATGTAGTTTCAGCATATTTTGTAACATCTTTATTCAAACTCTTCAGCAATGGCTCTTTAGAAATATCTTTCCCTATCTTTTCTGGGTAAACAAGAGCTATATTTTTATCATTTATAATAAACATTTCTCCATCATTATTGTATTGAATATTATGAAGTAACTTCTGAATTGTTCCGAGCGATACATCCATCGCAACAACGCCTAATACAGAACCATCTTCAGACGTAATAGCTTTAGAAACCCCTACGCTTAACTTTCCTGTCGCGATTTCATATGAAGGTTGTCCCCAATGAACCTTTTTCACATCAGCCTCTGAATCTTTATACCACGGTCTTGTCGTTGGATCATATCCTTCCGGCACTTTTCCACCTTCAGCAAGATTGGCACTTAATGTTTTTTTATCTTTCGTACCAACATATAAATCTAAAATACCAGGATGGTTCTTTTTATACCCCGCAAACTCTTTCGTTAAAAATGCTTCCTCTTCTGGAGTAACTCCATCTTGAATCATATTACGAATCATCTCACTGTTCGCATAATACCCCATATCTTCATCAGTTCTTTGAACAAATGTCGTAAGTTGCTCTGTCACAAGATCCATCGTATTTTGGGAATACTGGTCTAAGGAACTTACTTCTTTCTCTTTCTGTAATTGATACATAGCTGCACCCAATACTACGAACATCATAGAAATAAGCACTGAAAATACTACCGCAATTTTTAAACGTAAACTTCTTAACATCTTTCCCCTAGCATCCCCTTCGCATTAAATTAAAATCTTATTAATCACTATATTAAGTATAATAGATAAAATTAAAAAATTGAAATTAATTCTCACCTTAATACAATTAGAAAACGGACTACCACTTGTGCAAAAACAAATAGTTCATTATCCTTAAAATATAATCTCATTCGTTCGGAGGGAACTATGTTACAAAAATTCGGTTTCTCACAATATGAAAGCCAAGCTTATGAAGTTGTCGTATCAAGCAATGAACCGTTAGATGCTACAACAATTGTGAAGCACTCTGGTGTTCCAAAAGCAAAAATATATGAAGTGCTAGCACGCCTGATAGATAAAGGAATGGTAATGGATTCTGTTTCAGAAAAGAAAAAGTTGTATACAGCATTACCACTAAAACTAGCAATTGAAAAATTAACGACAGAATTCCAATCAAATATTAAAGACTTAGAAACGAATATATCAAAAAAATCATTTACGGATGACCGTGTGTGGAGCTTAAAGATGCAATCTTCTATTCGAGTTCAAAGTAAAGAGCTCATTGAAAGTGCAAAAAAATCGATTCGTATTTCAGCTTGGAATGACACTCTTTCAGAATACCTTCCTTTACTAGAACAAAAAGCAAAACAAGGCGTCCAAATTGAGTCCCTTATAGTTGGAAAAGTAGAAACAGATTTAGAAAACATGCATTTTCTAATCCCAGCTGAAGAACCTAATGCATTAGAGCGCTACTTACTACTCATCGTTGACGACCGTGAAATTTTATTTGCTGGTGTAGAACAAGAGTCATGGCAAGCAATGAAAACAATGTCACAACCTTTCGTGAAGTTCTTTACAGAATTCTTCTATCATGACGTTGCACTTGCGAAAATTACCCAGAAACACCATGATCTCTTTATGGAAGATGAGGAAATTAAGAGTTTGTTGATGAAATTAAGATACTAATTAAATAATAAAAAGGAGTCTAGTTTTTCACTTAGACTCCTTTTCATTTTGTTCCTTTATATCCATCAACAGCTCAATGATTTTCTCATTTTGCTCCACTTGTTTCTCTGAATTTTGATAGATGAAACGAACCCATCTAAAGAGAAAAATTACAAGAAAGAATGGTATGATCGTAAATAAAAAACCAATGATTGAAAAACTTGAATACATATACTATCACCTCGCTATATATACCTTCTTCATTTTTCTACTAACCCCTTCCATTTTTTACAAATAAAAAAAGAACCTATCAAACGATAGATTCTTCTTTCACAAACTGAGTAGAACGTCCTCTCGTAATGGAGAAAATCGCACAAAGCAGTGCCAATATAATAAAACCTCCGCCTACCCAAGCGTTATATATAACAGATGATTTTTCAATAACAACTCCGCCTACTGTTGAACCGAGCGCAATTCCTAAGTGAAGGGCAGAGTTATTTAAACTTTGCTGAATACCAGCTGATTCTGGTGCAATTTCAATTAAATAGTTTTGTTGTGCTGGTGAAATAGCCCAGCTCAGCATACTCCAAAGTCCCATAATAATAATGAAGAGCGGGAATGAAAATGTCATCATTGGCAACATAAAGATTGCACATGCAAATACGATAATGATGGAAATAATACTTTTCTTCGATCCCCATTTATCAGCAAGCAAGCCCCCAAGGCCGCCTCCAAGTACCGCTGCGATTCCGAAAACGAAGTAAAACACACTAATCCAGTTCGCTTCCACATGCATCACATCTTTTAAAAATGGTGTTAAGTATGCATACAGTGTTAAATGACCTGTTAAAAATAAAAATGATGTTAACTGTGCACTCACAATTTTTTTATCTTTCAACGTAGCAATTTGCTCTCTTATTGATAACACCGATGTCGGCGGTACTTTCGTTAAAAATAATGAAATACAAGCGATTGCCATAACTGTTAATATCGAAATGAATACAAATGGTGCACGCCATCCATATGCATTGCCGAGCACAAGACCAAGTGGTACCCCAAGTACGAGAGAGCCACTAATCCCCATGAAAATGATTCCAATTGCACGCGCACGAAAATACGGTTCTACTACACTAGAAGCAAGTGTTACCGATAGTGCAATAATTAATGAACCACTCGCCGCACAAATAACCCTTGAGAACATCAGCATTTCGTAATTTACACTAAATGCTGAAATAATATTTCCGATTAAGAAAATTGATAATGCCCCAATGTATAATGTTTTTCTTTCAAACTTTCCTGTTACCGCTAATAAAACCGGACCTGATAAAGCAAATACTACCGAAAATATTGTTATAAGCTGACCAGCTGCACTAATAGAAACTCCTAAATCATTGGCAACTAAATCGAGCGTTCCTCCTATAATTAGCTCAACCGTTCCGACTACGAAAGCCGCAATAGCTAAAATATATACACGAAAATTCAAGTCTTTCCCCACACTTTCTATTTTGGTTACTACGATTATAGTAACCAAAATAGAAAGTGGAAGCAAGTACAATTTTTTTACAATAAAAAAGGTAGGCGCATTATACACCTACCCTTCCATCATTCAGTTTCTTTCTTCCTATTTAAATACCAATACACCGGAAGTCCAGTAAATACAATTCCAATTGACAAGAAACAACTTACCGGATCGTTAATAATTGCACTACCGATTACAAAGAACGAACCTAAAATCGCTACGATTGGTACGATTGGGAATAAAGGTACACTATATGCACGCTCTTTATTCTTATTACGTTTTCTTAAAATGAAGACACCAATAAACGTCATTACATAGAAAATATAAATAATGAATACGGAAATCTCAGATAGCTTATTTGGATCACTAATAATCATTAAAATAATTCCTAAAATGATTTCAACAGTAATCGCATTTGCTGGTGTTTTAAATCTTGGACTTTCCTTTGCAATAAACTTAGCAAATGGAAGTTGTCCACGTTCTGCCATCGACATCGGGATACGTGGGAACGTTAAAATCTTTCCATTTAAACAACCGAAAATAGAAACGATAATACCGATACTAATAATTTTTCCGCCATATTCTCCAAGTAGCATGCCTGCAGCTGTCGCTGTTGCATTTTCTCCAAGGTCTACAATTTGTGTTGCTGGTAATACATTCAGTAACGCCAAGTTAATTAATACGTAAGCAGCAGTTACAATTAAAATACCAACTGTCATTGCCTTCGGTAATAACTTTGTTGGATTCTTCATTTCTCCGCCTATGGAAGCGAGTAAAATCCAACCGTCATAAGCAAATAAAGTTGCTAAAATTGCCATACCTATACTTTGATTTTCTGATATCGGCACTACTACGTTAAAAATATCACTATTTCCTTTCCAAAAGCCTAATACAACAATTAAAATGATCGGAATCATCTTCCCTATTGTCGTAACCGTTTGGACGATACCTCCATATTTTGTCCCCATACTATTTACAACGCCTAGGAACACAACGGTACCAATTGCGATTGGTAAATTCCATACTTTATCTAAATAGAAAAAATTGATCATTAAAGAACTAAAATACAACCCTAACGTTCCAATAATAGCTGGGCCATACACAATCGTTTGCATCCAGCCTGATAAATACCCCCAAAAACTTCCGTAAATCTCCTCTAAATACGTATACAACCCACCATTTTTTGGGATTTGCGCTCCAATTTCAGCTACTGTTAAACCACTTGCTAGTGTCAACAGACCACCAATTACCCAAGCAAGAATAGCCATATTAGAACTCCCTGAGTAATCTAATACGCTCCCTGGTTTCATAAACACACCAGATCCAATGATAGTCCCTACTACGATAGAAAGCGCTACTGTTAAACCAATTTTGTTTTTCTCATCATGATGCATGCTGCGTATCCTCCTTCCAATCCTAGTGTGATGCAAAAATGAAATAAAAAAACACTCCTCCCTAAAAAAGGGACGAGTGTTATAATCGTGGTTCCACCCTTGTTTCAATTCGCAAAGTGACATACTTCACCAATTTCTCAAGTCTAAATAACGGTTTTTGCCGGCAAGCAATTACTAGGTATCCGTTCACTGCTGCAGTTCAGAGGTGGTAATCTATTTTCCCGTACTAGGAAGCTCACAGCCAAAGGCTTCCCTCTCTGAGAATCGTAAAAAATTGATCATGTCCTCATCATCACTTCTTGATGTCGAATTTTGTAGTTATTGTTCATTATATTGAATTGTTAGAAAAAATCAATATATTTTTTATATAACATAAGAAATATTTCTCTTCTTATATTATAACAGAAGGTACGACACTTCTCCATTTCCCTAAAAATGGTACAATCCATTTAGGAGGTGCACCAATAATTTTAGGAGGTGCACCAATAATGATTGCTGTCTTTTGTATCATCGCTACGTTTCTCTCTGTTCTATTCGCTATCATGCATCGGCAAAAGTATCCTGGTTATAGCATTTTAGCGGTAGCTATTATGCCAGCTGTTTCCTTCTACGTATTGGGTAAATATCAATATACGGAAGTGTTTATCGGTTTTGCAATCTTCTACTGCATCTTTGGATACATACTAACAATGAAAAGAATTTTATTGAATCATTAAAAGAGACCGATTTCTATAAGTAGAAATCGGTCCTCGCATGTACCTTCCGGTTGCCCACACGAAAGATACATAACTCAATTATTTATCTTCTTTTTTCATAAAAAATTTATGATGCGGAAGATCCACATTTAATTCCTCTAATTGTTTCTTTTCATTTTCTAGAACTGCTTTTGCTTTTGCCTTTGTTGCTTCATCTAATCCCGCGAAGATGTCTGCATGCTTCTCTTTCTCTGGAAGTTTCACGCCTAACTTTGTTAATTCCTCTTTTGCTTGTTCACGTGTTAATTTTCCGGATTTCTCTTGCTCTAAAATCGATTTCGCTTTTTCTTTCGCCTGATCATCTAATCCTGCAAACATATCCTTATGTTTACCCTTCTCTGGCAACTTCACGCCTAGCTTTGTTAATTCTTCTTTTGCTTGTTCACGTGTTAATTTTCCGGATTTCTCTTGCTCTAAAATTGACTTTGCTTTTACTTTCGCCTGATCATCTAATCCTGCAAACATATCCTTGTGTTTACCCTTCTCCGGCAATTTCACACCTAGCTTTGTTAATTCTTCTTGCGCTTGTTCATGTGTTAACTTCCCAGATTTCTCTTGCTCTAAAATTGATTTTGCTTTTTCTTTCGTTTGATCATCTAATCCCGCAAGCATATCTTTACGTTTTTCTTTCTCTGGAAGCTTTACACCTAGCTCCTCTAATTGTTTCTTTGTATCGTCCATAATTGTTTTCACTTTTTGTTTTGTAGCGTCATCTAAATCTTTCTTCACCGTTTTTGTAGGCTGATCCGCTGCTGGAGTATTCGTTGCCGCAAATGCTGGTACACCCACTCCTCCTATAATTCCAAATGATAAAGCACCTGCAATTGCTAAATACCCAACTGTTTTCTTCTTCATAGGAAATTTCCTCCTTCATATTTCTAAAGCATGTACACTTTCGTATACAATGCCTATAGTAATATTGGTTTCTTAAAATTCCCTTAACGACTTAACAAAAAAACACCGCTCATCACGAGCGGCGTTGTTCTAAGCTTTTTGTAATTGTAATTCTTCACGTTCCATTATTTTTCTTAATACAATTGTTTGTGTCATTGTAAATAGGTTACCTGTAATCCAATACAGTACAAGACCTGATGGCGCCGCAAATCCCATAAATAGAATCATTGCTGGCATCATAATTTGCTGCATTTTTAGCATTTGTACTTGTTCTCCAGGTGTGATATTAGATTGGAAAACTTTCATCTGAATAAATGTCGTTAACGCTGCAATAATCGGTAATATATGATATGGATCTGCATGTCCTAAGTTCACCCATAAAAATGAAGATGTGCGAATCTCTTCTGTTCGGCTAATCGCATAATACAAAGCAGAGAAAATCGGCATTTGTATAAAAATTGGCCAACAACCAGCAAGTGGATTCCAACCGCCTGATTTCATTAGTTCTGACATTTCTTTTTGATACTGCTTTTGTTTTTCAAGATCTTTGCTTACATCACCGTATTTTTTCTTTAGCTTCTGCAATTCAGGTTGCATTTTTTTCATTTTCGCTTGGCTACGGTATTGTGAAACAGCTAATGGAATCATTGCTGAACGAATAACGAGCGTCATGATAATGATCGCAATCCCGAAGCTAGCTCCAGGTATATGATGAGCAACAAATTGAATCATAAACGAGATTGGATATACAAAGTAATGATCCCAAATCCCAGTACTATGTGCATCAATTGGGGCCGCATTACTGCAACCAGATAAAACAAAAACAAGTAATAATGATAAACTAACGAGCACAGCTCGATATGATTTTAACATGTTCATTCCTCCAATGTTTCGTAATTATTTAGCGAAACATTGGTGTATACGGACCGACCTCGTCATTCTCTTCACTTGATTCTTGTCTGCGAACAGAACGAATCATTCCATATTTATAAAAAATAGAAAATAGCGTTACATTTCCTGCACTATCTTCACATGTATCAACTAACGCAAAAGCTCTTTGTTTACCGCTCGATGCTTGCTGACGCACAAAGCGAGAAACATTGGCAAGGAAGAAAACTTCTAATAAACAAAGCGCCGTTGTTACAAACGATATATATAGAATTGCATCCTGCAATAAAAATTCCATCGCTTCACATCCTTAATAAGCTCATTTTAGCACATCGGGCAAATATTCTCTATTTCCTTTTATTTTCAAAAAAAGTATTTTGCATATTTTCTCAAGAAAACAATAATTAAGAAACATTGTATTCGCTTTCTTTAGTATATTCACGCACATCAATGAATAGGCTTGATTTATTAGAAATTTATAAAATTTTTGCATTATAATAAAACTATTGCCAGTTTTTGAAAAAACCTTTATTCTCTTCTTGTAATCAAAAATGAATATGGAGATGAAACATACTATGGGTCAACTAGGAGACGCCGATTACGTTCCCGACACCGCCTTTTTATCTTTCCCAGCAGCTAAAACATTTCACTTAGAATTTATGATACAGTTGGTTGTTATTTTCATAGCTTCTATTTTGTATGCAATTTCTATGAACATGTTTTTTATCCCGCATAATATGATTAGCGGTGGATTTGCTGGTGTAGGGATGATTATCGGTTATTTAATGCATTACAATATCGGTGCACTTATCTTTTTACTAAACATTCCTCTTCTTATTTTAAGTCACTTTTACTTAGGCAAGAAGACAACCTTTTTAACAGCGTATTTTGTAGCTGTATCATCTTTAGCGATGAACATTATCCCAGTACATCAAGTTTCAGACGATATTTTACTTTCTTCTGTATTCGGTGGTGTAATTTGCGGAGCAGCTTCAGGAATCATATTCCGATTTGCTTCTTCAACAGGTGGTTTTGATGTCGTTGGATTGATTGTAGCAAAACATCGAGATATTTCGATTGGAGCAATCATCTTTGGATTCAACTTGATCTTACTTGTTGCAGCAGGATTTATTTTCGGATGGGATATTACGCTTTATACGTTAATTAGCCGGTTTGTAGTCAGCAAAGTAATTGATGCCGTGCATACAAAACATATTAAATTAACGATAATGACAGTTACAGAAAAAGGTGAGGAAATAAAAAGCGCACTATTACATCACGGCATACGCGGGGTGACAATGGTAGATGCTGTCGGCGGCTATACAAACCATAAGAAAAAAATGATTTACACTGTCGTGACTCGATATGAGTTAGGCGAAATGAAACGTATTATCCGTCAAGTGGATAACAAAGCATTCATGAACATTACTGAAACAGTTGAAATTGTCGGCCGTTTCAAACGCATATAAAAAAGCGCAAGGAACTAACATTCCTTGCGCTTTTTATTTTTTACACTTATTACAAAATCAGATAATTCTATTATTGTGTCCCTAAATGTGTTATAATGAAAACAGACTCACAAAAAAAGAGTATATAGACTTGGAAGTTTCTCATATTTTACAAACAAAAAGAAACGAGAAGTCGGGTATATTTCAGTCACCATACACGTAACGGTTTAAAAACCGATCATCTTAGTTATTCTTCACTAATCTTTTTATAAAAAGATACGTACAACTAAAATTCACTTCAATATACTATACCTACCTTTTTGACTTCCAAATCATCTTATTACATAAGGAGATGAACATATGAATCAATATATACGATATACAATAGCTGTCCTGTTTGCCATTATCGGCGGTGTGATTTGCTTCTGGACAAACACTCAGCTTGGAGAGAATATCATTTTTAATGGAATCGAAACACTTGTAAGCGCTTCAATTTTAGGCGGATACATTTATTTCCTCTTCAATCCAGAAGAAAATGCTCAAAAAACAATGTTATTAACAATGATCGGAATCGTTGGTGGATGTATTTCCTACTCAATGACAAACTATACATTACCACTTCAATTAAGCTCTGCTTTCTTCCACGGTCTATGGACTTGGTTTATCGCATTCTGCCTAGCAGATGTATTCAATCTTTTACAAGACACTGAAGAAGAAAATGGTCGTCAAATTGAAAGTAACTCGTAAGCTGGAAGAATATCTTCCGGCTTTTTTGTTTGCTATTCTTTCCTGTTCATACTCCATCACCAAAATAAAAAGAAGTTACCTCCACGGCAACTTCTTTTCCATATACCCCACTTAGTATTCACTTAAATATATCAACGATTTTTCAAATATATCGATCGTTTCTCCACTTATATCAACGATTTTTTCATTATATCGACGATTCGACACAAGATATCGATTTAACGACAACCTTCGACACTCGAAACACACAACATACCCTATCCCCCAAGCAACTTACTGCCGAACTCTACGATTAAAAAGATAATTAATAGGATCGCGAGTATCTTTAATGCTACATATGCTACTTTAAAAACAACATAAATGAGCAAGACTATCAAAACAATTGATAAAATTTCCATATTTACTTCCTCCAAGCTTTGCTCTTCTTATCTTATTTTACTCGTCCTAGGCTGTTTATGGAACGTTATAAGATGACATATAAAAAAGAGGATACCTCACCCATCGTAAGATACCCTCGCCTGTAGCTGCTCAAACCATTCTCTCTCTACTTGTAAATATCCCATTCCACTCTTCTCAGCGCTCTCCAATTCTTTATCAGCTTTCTTCATATAAGTGCGGGAAGCTTCCATATCGTCCTCTAAATATTTAATAATTCCTTGTGTACGGTAATATCCGTTTAAATCCATTTTGGTAATGGCCTTTGCATGTTCCTTTGCTTCTTGCAGAGAAAGGCTATTTATCTGATAAAGAGCTTTATATAAAAGATACCAACTATGAAAACTACTAACGAAAAATTTATTTTCCTTCGTTACAGATAGTTGAACAATTTGTTCTATATACGGTATTGCTCTTTCCATTCCCCTTTGATCAGCTCGGGCATAAAAGACGAGCATAAGTCCGCTCATTATCTCTTTTATACTTTTATCCTCTTTTAATTTTTCCTCACTAAGTTCTACTAATCTCTCATCCCAATCTTTCGGTCTTTTATAACTAAATAACTCACTCGATATTTGAATCGTATATAAATGCTGCTTAGCTTTTTCATCATCTTTAATTAAAATGAGAAATTGCATACCATCACTCAGAAGCGTTCCTTTTATCGGCACGATTGTAACTGCAAAAATCACAAAGTGTAAAACGGAAAAATATAAAAGATATTGATAATAACTCACCATATATATGTAACCTGAAGTAATACCGAATAGTAAACTCATAATTGGCCCACCTAAAGTCATCCACGCCCATTTCTTTGAAAGGTTCGGTGTCTCTATAGAAGACGGCGCTAACATCACCACGCCACCAAAGTACGCCCATAATTTATTTTCTCGAATGCGTAATTTCCCTTTTTCCTTTTGAACAGTGATAGGTCCTACTGTCATAAATTTAAAATTCAAACCACCTATCAAGCCAAATAGTACGTGCCCTAGCTCATGAATGGCTAACACTAATAATACAATTCCAAATACTGCCCATATATTCAACATTACTTGTAATTTTCCAGTTCGGATTACTCCGTATAAAATGGACAAAACTAGCGCCGCCGTCATTGAACTAGCTGGCCTTCTTAAAATATCCACTCTTTTCTCTCCTTAATAAATCATTTTCCTCTGCATTTCGTACATGAATTTTCCGAGATGCAATATCCAAATAAATGAGATTAAGCCAATTAATACAAAATCGATATTACTAGCCGCTGTATATATAACGGCAGCCCACCATACATATGCTAATATTGTATTCGTAAATTCATACGCTTTATATCCAGCCTCATGCACAATGTGTTTTAATCCTTCATCTGCGTTTTTCGTCCACATTTTCATAGATTCCATATATGTTACACCTTGTTCAGGATATAGCTTATTATAACGATTTTTTGTTATGAGCCCGATAATCACTACAGTAGTTAAACAGACAATAGAAGCTACTAAATTCCACACCGCAAATGAAACATTTGTATCCTGCACCAGTGCACGTCTACATGTAATAACTGCATATACAAACCATGCCTGCGTAACTATATCACCTACACGTAAATATATACTTATAATACCTAATTTTCTGCCTTGTACGCTCTCTTCTTCATCGCGTGCTTCCGCTAACATACGTGTATTCTTCCAAGTGTAGTACATCATTAAAATTCCAAAAATAGTACATACACCTATAAATAGATTAGATGATAATTTTCTCGGTTCATCCGAGAGTAAATCTAAAGCTATATAAGATGTTAAAAAACCACCCATCATACTTAATGCTATTTTTCCCACAAAATCAAATTGTTTTTTTCGTTTACTCTTCATCGTCCTCTTCCCCCTCCACTAACGTGAATATTTCCTCCACCGGTACATTGAAAATTTTTGCGATTTTTAACGACAATACAATAGATGGTGCATAATCCCCACGCTCAATTAAACTAATCGTTTGCCGTGATGAGCCAATCGCTTTCCCTAAATCCCCTTGTGATAAATGATGCTTTGCTCGCAATTCCCTCACTCGATTTTGAAGCTTCATATCTTCCCTCTTTTTCATTTATTTAATTAAAATTGTAAATAATATCCTTATTTTTGTCAATTATAATTGTCATTACGACTATAATAATTGACAAAAATAAGGATGTATTATGATGAAAATAACCTATATAATGAATGTGAAATATTAAACAAAGGAAGTGACATATGAATAAAATATCTACTTTTTCCTATATTCTTACTAAGCTTACAGCGACTTTCTTATTATTATTACTTATTAGCACGCTTCTCTTAACAACTAGTCAACAAACATTATATAGTTTCTTAGCTGGATTACGAGAACTGCTATATGTTCCCTTCGTTCCTATTCTTGCTGCATATGCATTTTTTTGTTCTATTTGCATCGATAAATTGAAATTAAAAACACATACAAGACTGAAGACATTATTACTTTATATTTTTTGCGGCTATTTATTTTTTCTTCCCTTCCTAACATTTAAAGAAGCTAGTCTAATACAGTTCTTGTTCCTCGGATCAATTGGTGCAGTATGTTCTCTTTCTTTCTATTTATGTACAGTTATAGCAACAAAATTTAAGTGGCTACAATATTTCGTACCAAGCATTATGTTTATTATATTTATCACAATTAACTTAGTAGATTTAGAAAGGTTTGGAACATCAAAAGAACAATGGGTCGAAACAAAAACAGATAACTCTTTCGAAGCATCTTTTCAACATTTTAGTGGTGAACATAAAGTCCCAATTGAACTAAAACGAGGGGACATATTAGAATTCACCATTGAATCACGAGCTGAAAATTCGAATGGCTACATGGGGGACATAAAAATGGCTAGTGAATTTCAAGAGGAAGAAAATTATTTAGCTCCAGCTGGACCTAATACATACCAGTTCGCGGCAATTAAGACAGGAACTTATTACATTATAGTTAGCGGAAATCAGCTAAAAGGAAAGTTAAAAATAGATTGGAACATAAAATGAAACTTTAATCAGCCCTGACCAATCGGACTTTTACGGGCAGCCCGACAAATAGCGGGATAAAATAAAAAAGGCAGTGCTTTTGCACTGCCTTCCTAAATTTTGACATAGAATGGATTCCATATTAACTTGCGTTTTGTAACAATACTCGTTTTAACTGTTTACGGAAACGAATGCCTAGCGTAATTGCTACGATTACGATAACTCCAAAAATGATTTTACCAATATGACCTTCTAGCACTCCAAAAATATCATGTAAGTTTCCACCTAACCAGTAACCACCGATTAAGAAGAATGATACCCAAAACAGAGCACCTGAATAAATTGTAATCGCAAAACGACGAAATGGTAGATTAATAATTCCTGCAAAGTATCCTGTAAAATGGCGTACACCAGGAATAAAGAAACCGATAAAGATTAGGAAGTACCCATACTTATCGAACCACATTCTTGTTAAGTCGATTTTTCTTTGTGTTAAAAATACGTATTTCCCATATTTTTGAACGAAAGGCATACCTAATTTATTTCCTAAAAAGTATTGAATCGTCATTCCTACACTTGTCCCAATAAAGGATAAGATAATTAAAATTGGTAAACTTAAATCACCCTTCTGTGCTAAAAATCCCGCATATGCTAATGTTGGCTCTCCCGGAAACGGAAGCGCAATATATTCTAACAGCAACCCGACAAGTACAACATAATACCCGTATTGCTGAAATAATTCATGAACCCATTCCATGTCATCTCTCCTTTCAGTCACGTACAACTTCTTACTATTATTGTATAAAAAAAATGTCGAAATAACTATCACAATAGCTTACATTTTTATTACATTTTTGTAAGGCTCACACTAAAATTTTTTGTTCTCTATTTACTTATATCTATTAGCATTTAAAAACAAGCTAACAACTATATATCACGCGAATGAAATCCATTAATATACATTTTTTATCCAATTTTTAACACTTGAAAACTATCTTATTTTGTTCTCTATAAAAAACCACCACAAACTCATACGAACTTCATATTAGCTTCATATACGTATTGTAAGATTATATCGGAATTTGTTGAAAAATTTAGCTAATATATGACTAAACATTAAATTGAATAAATATAAGTCGCTTTTCGAAATTGAAAAAAGGGTGAATAAGAAATGGAAGCTTATAAAATGCACGATTTTATTAATACGAATGTTGAATCTCATCAAAATGAAACCGTTTTTAATTTACAAATATGTGAAACAAATGAATTTGACGTAAGTTTAACAAAATCTACTACGCTGTCTTTTATCGTTTCAAAAAAGAACATTAAGATTGTCACTAGAAAATGGGTGAATTCAAATCAAGAAAGCATGATTGGCAAAAGCTACATCATTCCAACGAAAGCTTTTCACTATTTCTTACCGATTATTTCTGAAACTGAAGATGAACTAAATATTCAAGTTCAAAGCTTTGGACTACATGGTGAGCTTTTATTAAACGAAAGATTACTTATTGATAAAAACAACAAATGCAACCCAAAAATTACTACCTTCTTTGAAACATTAGATGAAAATGTCAATCAAGCATTACGAGGATTACAAATTCATTGTATGTAAGACTACTACAAGAAGTAAAAGGAGAATATAATGAAAAAATTATTATTAAGTGCGCTATTATCATTAGGATTTTTAACTCTTCCATTCACTACTGCAGAAGCAGCTACAACGAAAGATCAGCTTATCGTAAACACACAACTAAATAAAATGGATTATTATCAAAATGGAAAATTCATAAAAAGTTTCACTGTCGCTACTGGAAAAGCAGCAACACCAACACCTAAGGGTACTTTTCAAATCGTAAATAAAATTAAAAACCGTCCTTACTATACAGGAAAAATTAAAGGCGGCGATCCACGTAATCCACTTGGGGACCGCTGGCTCGGATTAAATATGGCAGGAACTTACGGAACAACGTATGCGATTCATGGAACTAACAATAATCAAGCAATCGGGAAAGCAACAACACTTGGTTGTATTCGTATGTTTAACAATGATATTCACTGGTTATTTGAGCGCATTCAGCAGCAAGCTACTGTCACTGTAAATTAACCTAAGAACAAGATTTACGTGTAGCCAAGAATTTTATGTCTTGGCTTATTTTATTTATTCATTTACAGTAGCAAAACAACTGTATTTACATATATAATAAAAATAGATTGCGTTCAACATCATCGTAACATTGATAAACATGGATATTAAAATTATACAGTTATAATATTTTATAAATTTTACAATACATACTATAATAGAACTACTGTAATTCTGAAATATTCAGTGACACTAAACAATCCCCCTTGCTACTTTCATTACTATTTTATAGCGGGGGCTTATTATATGTATAAACAATCTGAGTCATCCGAAAAATGATGAATTCGAATATTGCAGTAAAAAGCGTTATTTAGGAGGTGTTACTATGACGCATATACTGGTGATTGAAGACAACCCAGATATACAAGAACTTATTCGTGAATTTCTAATGGCACAAAACTTTACTGTTGATGTAGTTGGTGCTGGAACAGAAGGCATTCTTCTTTTCCAAAAAAATTCATACGATCTTGTCCTCCTCGATGTAATGTTACCAGATATAGATGGCTATAGTATTTGTAAAATTATGCGAGGACAATCTGATGTACCAATCATTATGTTAACAGGCTTACATAATGAAGAAAGTGAAATTAAAGGATTTGAGTTAGGTATTGATGACTATATTACAAAACCGTTCCATTACACCGTATTTATAAAACGTGTAGAAGCTGTATTAAGAAGAGCAGCAACGAAGGAAGCAGAAGCTGCAACTATACTACAATTCCATGAATTGATGTTAAATTCTACAGCATATGCCGCTTATGTTCATGGTAATCAAATTGAATTGACTACAAAAGAATTTGAAATTATATATACTTTACTGCAAAATCGGGGAAAAGTACTATCAAGAAGTGATTTGTTGAATAAGGTATGGGGCTATGAACATTATGGTGATGTGAGAGTAATAGATACACATATTAAAAACTTACGAAAAAAATTAGAAATTCCTTATATTAAAACGGTGAAAGGCATTGGCTACAAAATCGAATCGTAGCAAAGACAACATCACCAAAAATATATTCATCAAAACCTTATTATTTTGTATTTTGTTATCACTTTGTCTTTATCAAATTATTTATTTTCTAGCCTCAAATTACGATAAAGATCGTTTGAGAGCGTCTGAAACGCAAACTGCGGAACAAGCGGAATCAGACAAACAAAACGACCAAAGTAAAACAAAGCAAAATAAAGCTGTGTCAGAGAGTAGCATCTCTAATTTTCAATCTTCTCAAATAGACATGAATACACTCTCTACAGCCATCAATCATCTTTTGCAGCCTAGCCAAACTGCAAAAGCAAAAGAACATGCACAAAATATTCCGGGGAAAAGTAACACAACGTCTTCACTTACAGAAGCGGAAAAGCAAGTTACTAACAATGATGCCTTACATACACAAAATGCAGCAAGTAAAACAAATGATACACATGATAATCCATCGTTAACAGATGTGTTGCAGCAATTAGCTCCACATATTGGGGCGACAATGCTTGCATTATCTCTGCTAGGATCTTTAATCTACGCAAAAATAATCGCCAAACCTTTCCAATATATGAGCGATGCTTTAAAAGATATTATGAATCTTGATTTCTCAGATAAAAAGCTACTTAACAAAAATACAGATCAAACAGATTTTAATTTGCAAGTAGCTGCCTCACAAGTACCTACTATTGTGAAAAATTTACATGAAAGCAATCAAGATTTAAGAAATGAAATCAAGAAGGAACAACAATTAGAACAATCTCGTAAAGAATTTATGTCTATGATATCCCATGAATTAAAAACACCAATCGCAGCCGTTATGGGACAACTCGATGGCATGATTCACGGAATTGGCGCTTATAAAGATAGAGATAAATATTTAAAACGTTCATATGAGATGATGCAAGATATTAACATATTAACGGAAAAGGTATCAGAATTATCCAAAATACAAAACCCTCAATTTAAACCCAATTTAAAAGTTATCTCATTGACTAATATTATTGAGGACGTTATAAAGAAAGTAGATTATTTTGTATCTGTAAAACAATTAAATGTTCAGTCTAACATTAAACAAGATGTACAAATTTTAGCTGATCCTAAATTTATGCAAACTGCTATTTTTAACATTATTTCCAACGCAATTCATTATACAATTGACCATCAGCATGTATATATAAAGCTTTATGAAAAGCCAAACGGTTACGCATTAGAAGTATTAAATACAGGTTCTCAAATTGATGAAGATAAACTTGCCCATTTATTTGAGCCATTCTATCGCGCAAATCCTGACAAACATGGCTTAGTACAAGGTAGTGGTCTTGGGTTATATATTGTAAAACAAATATTAGATAAACATCAGTTTCCTTATGGGATACAAAACACACCTCAAGGTGTAAAATGCTCCATTGTATTCCCAAAGGCAATGTAAAACCTATTCTAATTTCATACCCCAAATTCATACTTCGTATGAATGGCGGAATTTTGTAGAGTATGTTACTCTGTTTCGTTCGCCCGTTGTCCTTATTTGGATAGCGGGCGTTTTTTATTTTAAAAGGAGGATTTTTATGGAGAAGTTTAAGTATTCACTACTCGTTTTACTCGGTGCTTGTAGCTATGGCGTGCTTTCAACTATTTTCAAACTCGGATTTATTAACGGATTTTCAGCACATCAACTATTAGGGGGACAATATGTCTTCGGATGGATTGGACTACTTCTGCTCGTTCTTTTCTTTTCACGCCATAAAGTAACAAAAAAGCAATTCTTGTCCTTACTAACAGTCGGCACAACAATGAGTATGACTGGTATTTTCTATGCTATTTCTGTAGAAGAACTGCCAGCATCTATCGCTGTCGTTCTACTCTTCCAGTTCACATGGATCGGAGTAGTCATCGAGGCTATTGCAAATCGAACGTTTCCAAGCCGTGAAAAAGTTATATCTATCATCATTTTATTCACTGGTACGTTGTTTGCTGGCGGTGTCTTTGAAGGGCTAGGAGAAGATTTTTCTACGAAAGGTATTATCTTTGGACTATTAGCTGCTGTCTCTTTTTCATTCTATGTTTTTGCAAGTGGACGCGTTGCTACAGATGTTCCACCTTATACGAAAAGCTTTCTCATGACAACAAGTGCTACCCTTATCGTCTGCCTATTCTTCCCGCCAACCTTTTTAACAGATGGTGCCCTGCAAGCCGGTCTATGGAAATATGCTTTCTTCCTCGGATTATTCGGCGTTGTCGTACCTGTCATTTGTTTTTCAATTGGCGTACCGAAAGTCGGAATAGGACTTGGTACAATATTAGGTGCAGCTGAATTACCAACGGCCATTATCGCTTCTATAACACTTGTACATGAAGTTGTAACGCTTATGCAGTGGATTGGAATTATATTTATATTGTTTGGTATTTTCACTCCTCAGCTCCTTACGTATAGAAAAGAAAACAAACATAATCGTGTGCATAGTGCATAAGAAAAGACCTTTCATTTACTTGAAAGGTCTTTTCTCTCTCGTTCACTTTACCGCTCCATACAGTTTCTCTATCTCATGCTCAATTTGTTTTACATCAATTCGCTCAAATAATGGCTGTACGCTATCAATTTTATTCGGCAACATATTTTGAGGTTCCCAATTTCGTTTAACAATCGACAATGTGTTTCGAACTCTTTCACTTGAAAATGGTAAAAATGGTTCAAGGAGATTTGCAAAATTAGCGATAAGATAAACACAATTATAAATCGTTTCTTCACATGAAACTGGATCATCTTCTCTTTGTTTCCAAGGCTGCTTTTCGTCAAAGTATTTATTTGCAAAACGCACTGCATCAAATATTGTCTCTAACGCCACCTTAAATTTAGTTTGTTCAATAGCCGCTCCTACATATTTATATAATCCTTCTACTTTATCTTTCAGCTCTACATGAATAGTTCCCTTCGGTACAACGCCATCATAATACTTTTCAATAAACTTTAATGTCCGATTCACAAAGTTCCCATATGCACCTAACAATTCACTATTATGACTGTAAATAAACTCACGCCACGAAAAATCAGTATCACGATTTTCTGGTGCATTTACTGTTAAAAAGTAACGGATCGAATCTGGATCATAGCTTTCTAATATATCAGGTACCCATACTGCCCAGTTTTTACTTGTAGATAATTTTCTTTTTTCAACTGTTAAATATTCATTCGAAACGATATGACGAGGAATTGCTTCTTCTCCTATTCCAAGTAATACCGCTGGCCAGATGATAGAGTGAAATGGAATATTATCCTTTCCGTGTACATAATACGTTTTCGTTTCTTTATCCCAAAACTCTTGGTCATCTTTCCCTGCTTTTTCAGCCCAATGTTTACTTGCAGAATAATACCCTGTCACTGCTTCAATCCATACGTAAATTTTCTTATCTTCGTATCCTGCCACTGGAATTGGAACCCCGACTGGTAAATCACGCGATACTGCCCTATCTTGTAACCCTTCTTTTACATATCTTTCTGTTAGCTGAATTGCATTGTCACGCCATGTTCCTTTTTGTTTTGCAATTTCTACGACTCCTTTAATTTGCTCCTGAAATGTATGCAATGCGAAATAGAAATGCTCTGTTTCCTGTACGGATGGCGTACTACCACATAACTTACATTTCTTTTCTAACAAATCGAGTGGATCTAAAATAGCTGAACAAGCATCACATTGATCTCCTCTTGCCGCTTCATGGCAATGTGGACAAATGCCTTCTACATAACGATCAGGTAAAAACTGTGTACACGTTTCGCAATACGCTTGTTCCACCGTTTTTTTATAAATATAGCCTTCTTCTAATAAACGTAAAAAGACATTTTGAACAGTTTCATGATGATGCTCACTATCTGTACGTGTATAGCAATCATAAGTAAAACCAAGGCTACAAAAACATCGCTCAAACTCTTCATGATACTTATCAGCAATTTCCTTCGCCGTCACACCTTCTTGTTTTGCCCTAATTGCAATCGGTGTTCCATTACAGTCACTTCCCGAAACATACAACACATTCTCACCTTTTGCCCGGTAATAACGTGCTAAAATATCTCCAGGTAACAAACTCGCAATATGCCCAAGGTGTAACGAGCCATTTGCATACGGCCAAGCGCCTCCAATAAAAATACTCATCTTACATTCCTCCTTTTAAATATAAAAAAGCCCCACCCTTATCTTAAAAAAGATAAGGGCGGGGCTGTATAAACAGTCGCGGTACCACCTTATTTCGCCAATTACTCACATAATTAGCCTTAACAAGTACGGAGCTATATGCTCTTATACTGTGGTTTTGATAACGAGTACCAACTCTCGTCGCCGCCTACTATTATCATTTGATAAGTTCAGGACGAAGCTCAAAGGCCATTGTTCAAATGAATATTCTTGCTTCTTCTCAGCTACCGAAGCTCTCTGGAAAGAATGTGTTCATCCTACTTTTCCTTTTCAATGCTTTTACGTATAACAAGTATTTTACGACTTAATCACAGAAAAATCAAACTTTTATTCAAAAAGAAAAGGAAATCCCATCCACCTGCCGAATAACTATACGTTCACAAAAGGAGTGATAATATTGAATCAAAAACAACTAAGCGCACGTAATGAAAAAAGCTGGAATACAGCTGCTTATGAAGCTTGGACGAATCGCCACGGAGCACCAGCGGATTATGCAAAAAAACTCATAGAAGATCCTATGCGCGAGATAGATCACTATTTACCTTACATACAATCTCCAAAAGGAAAACGTATCATTAATTTACTCGGGTCAAAAGGAAATAAAGCCGTTGCTCTCGCTCTTTTAGGAGCTGACGTAACAGTGGTTGATATTTCAGCAAGTAATGCAAAATATGCAAATGAACTTGCAGAAGCAGCAGGTGTCTCTATCCAGTATGTCGTTTCTGATGTACTAAATGTGCAGCTCTCCAAATCATTTGATATCGTATTGCTGGAACTTGGTGTACTCCATTACTTTCTAGATTTAAAACCGCTCTTTCAAAAAATTGCTACCATGCTTAAAGGAGATGGAACACTTATCCTTCGTGACTATCATCCTGTTTACACGAAATTACTAGGAGTAGACCACCCATCATTTCACGCTAATGGAAATTATTTCGATGAAGAATTAATTGAAGATGATGTGGCTTATTGCATCCTTCTTACAGAAGCGCAGAAAGAATCATTGCCTAAAACAACCATCCGTCGCTGGACGCTAGGAGAAATAATTACAACACTTGCGGAAGAACGTTTTAAAATTGAAAAGCTAGTTGAAGAACACGGATCTCATCAAAGGTGGGTTTTCCCTTCTACTTCACCTGAAGGAATTGAAGAACGTATACCAGGTCTATATACATTAATTGCGACAACATGCAAAAAAGGATCCCTTCACGGATAGGATCCTTTTTTGCATGCTTACGCATATAAGTTGAGGTTGGAGATTACCATAATTCTGTAGAATAGGACACAAGATATTTCAACATTTTGTCTCTGACTTACGTCGTCAAAAAGGGGTATGACCAACATAACGAAGAGTAATGTTTCAGTTGATACTGATAATCGTTATCAACTAATTAGAAGTATACATGATGTTATTTCAAATTACAATACCATTTCTAATTTTTATTTATGAATTTTTTGATATACAAATGTATACATTTTAAGAACATTTACTCACATTAATCTGCCATATTCCATTATCTGCTATAATTTTCATGGAACAGATTAATAACTTCTTAATCATGTTTTTATTAATTTCGTTCTAAATATTTATAAATTATAATAAACAGTTTTAAAAGGTAGGGGTAACGATGAAATATGTTAGCATTCGAAAAAAACTACTGTTCACACTCTTAAGCATTTCTTCCTTATTTAGCATTGCTCTTATTGTTATTCTTTCATTTGCGATGCATCAAGCAAGTGAAATCGAAACGTTAAAGAATGATGTATCGAAAAGAGCAACGATTTTAAAAGAACGTGGCGATTGGTTCCAAGCACAGGTCGCTGGTTTACAAGAATATTTACTATCACATGACCAAAAAGGATTGAATAAATTCAACCGGGAAGGAAAAAAACTAGCTGATACTAGGGAGAAAGTAACAAGTGATAAAAAACTCCCAGAAGGAATGAAAGAGGCCATTTTAATGGGAGCAAAATGGCGCAGCGTCGTAGATAATGAAGTCCTCCCTCTTGCGCGTGAAGGAAAATGGGATGAAGCATCCAAAATTGCTCTTGCTCAAACAGATTATGTAAATGACCTTTTAAGTCGTTTTACTAAATATACAAATGAAGAAAATGACAAACGGGATGTATTAATTGCTGACGTAGAGTCTTCTTCATCCCTTATTCAATATATTATTTTCTTCTCACTCATTACATGTACATTAACATCTATTCTATTGGCATGGTGGTTCTCTGGTAAACTCGTTAAACCGATTCGACAAATTGATGCGAAGTTAAAAGAATTAGCTTCGCAAGATGGCGATTTAACCGCTAGATTACACGTAACGAGTAAAGATGAAATTGGTGACATTGCAAATTCCTTTAATCAAATGCTTGCTAACTTACAGCGTATAATAAAGCAAGTTCAACAAACATCAACAAGTGTAAAAGAAGCTTCTGAAAATGTATTTATCGAAACAACTGCTTCTATGGAAAATACCACAAAATCGAAAGAGACTATGAATGCTCTTGTGCACAATATTCGTTCCCAAGTTTCTAGCATCGAAGAAAGTTCAACCGCAATGGATGATATCGCAACGGGTGTTCAGCGTATTGCAGAAACTGCATCTTCTGTCGCTAGCCTAGCTGTTACAACTTCTGAAAAAGCAGATGATGGAAATAAAGTCATTGAGAAGTCTATTACACAAATGCATACAATTAACGAAGCTGTTAACGCTACATCACAAGTGGTAGAGCGACTCATTACACATACGAATCATATTGATACTGCACTTCAATCTATTTCTAATATTGCCGAGCAGACGAATTTACTCGCTTTAAATGCTTCTATTGAAGCGGCCCGTGCTGGTGAACATGGAAAAGGATTCGCTGTTGTTGCCGATGAAGTACGAAAACTTGCTGAACAATCTCAGCTAGCAGCAACTGATATTAACCATTTACTTCATCACATTCAAGCGGACACAAAAATAGCAAATGACATGATGACACAAGGTCAGTCAGAAGCTTCTGAAGGAATTACAGTCATTCGTACCGCTGGATCTTCATTCTCAGAAATTGTTAATCACATTAACAATGTATCTACACAAATACAAGAAATGTCTGCAACTACTGAAGAAATGGCCGCAAGTTCTGAAGAAATGAATGCAGCTTTAAATAATATCGCTTCTATTTCAAATGAAGTTGCTGCCGAAACATCACAAACAGCAACTTCAGCTGGTGACCAAGTAAACAAAATGAGTATCGTTGCTAAAAAATCATCAGAAATGAAAACAATTGTACAAGAACTTGAAGTGCTCGTTTCTCATTTCAAAACAAATGGTTAAAATGAAAATTCCATTTATACTTCTACGAACTCTAAATTGTTAGAAAGAGCGATTTAGAGTCTCTCTTTTTTCACGCTAAAATATCTCTTTCTATCTCCCATTCTGTCTGCTATAATTCCTAAAGGAAAGAGGAAAGCTTTATTCCTACTGGAATAAAGCTTTCTTTCAATTTTTTACATTAATTAATTCTAATACTAAGATTTCACAAAGGAGGCTTTTTATCATATGAATTTTATAAGTATCAGAAAAAAACTAATGTTCATGATGGGAACGATTTGTGCTTTATTCGGCATTGCCTTAGCTTTTATTTTATTCTTTACCATGGATCAGTCTCATAAAGCTGAAACATTACAAAAAGAAATTTCTCCTCTTGCAACCGAATTGAAAGAGCGCGGAGACGCTTATCAAGTACAACTTTCTGCTTTAAGAGGTTATTTACTACAACATGATCAAGTCGAATTAGACAAGTTTAATGAGATGAGTAAACGTCTTGAAGATACAAAAGGGCAACTTCTTTCTAACCCTAACACTTCTCAGTCCGTGAAAAGCACAATGGAATTAGGATCCACTTGGAGAAAGTTCATTGAAGAGAAAGTATTCACTCTTGCAAAAGAACAAAAATGGGAAGAAGCTTTACAAGTAGCTTCTACAGAAAATGGTACTGTTTATAAAGTAATTGGTGATTTCACAAATTACAGTAATGAACAAGCTAAATTACGCGAACAATCTATTGAAAAAATCGATCAATCTTCACTACGAATTGAATATGTTGTCTTCTTATCACTTGTTATTTGTATTGTAACTGCAATTATTCTTGCATGGTGGTTCTCTGGTAAGCTTGTAAAACCAATTCAGCAAATTGATACTAAACTAAAAGAATTAGCCTCTCAAGAAGGCGACTTAACAGCCCGTCTACAAGTAAATAGCAATGATGAAATCGGTGCAATTGCATCATCGTTTAATAAAATGTTAGCAAACCTGCAACATATCATTAATCGTGTTCAAAAAACATCTGTAGAAGTACAAACAGCTTCTGAAAATATGCTAGAAAAGACTAATACATCACGCGAGGCAACAATACGAGTTCAAAGCTCGATGTCCAACTTAAATTCAAGTATTCAATCGCAAACTTCTAGTATGGAAGAAAGCTCAACTGCGATGGATGATATGGCAATAAGCGTTCAACGCATCGCTGAATCTGCTTCATCTGTAGCCGAACTTGCTGTAGCTACATCTGAACATGCTAACGATGGAGGTACTGTTATCCAAAAATCTGTTTCACAAATGACAACGATACATGAAGCTGTAAATGCTACATCAGAAGTAGTCGAACGTCTAATCACCCATACGAAATATATTGATACGGCTGTACAATCTATTTCTAATATCGCTGAGCAAACAAACTTACTTGCTTTAAACGCTTCTATTGAAGCAGCTCGTGCTGGTGAGCAAGGAAAAGGATTTGCTGTCGTAGCTGATGAAGTCCGTAAACTTGCGGAACAATCTAAAACTGCTGCAACAGATATTAACCAATTACTAAATCAAATTCAAAATGATACAGAAACAGCTAGTTCTATGATGTCTAAAGGTCGTTCTGAAGCATTTGAAGGCATTACTGTCGTTCGTGAGGCTGGTACTTCTTTCACAACAATTGTTGAACAAGTAAATAAAGTATCAACTCAAATGCAAGACATATCAGCAACTGCTGAAGAAATGGCTGCAAGCGCTGAAGAAATGAACGCTTCACTTAATAACATCGCTTCTATTTCAAATGAAGTATCTAGTGAAACAGCCGCAACGGCACAATCTGCTGAGCAGAAAGTTATTGTTATGAATGAAATGACAGTAACTGCAAAACAAATGAAACAAACGGTTGAAGAATTAGATCAACTCGTATCTCATTTTAAAACTGAATAGCTCAAAAAAATATTCCTCTTTCAAGAGGAATATTTTTTTGAGCTCATTCCCTGCACATTATACATATATCCGTTATAATGAGAATCGATATCATTAATCTGTAGGGGGTGCTACACATGTCACAACAAGCATTTGAAGAAAAATTATATGCAAACTTAGAAGCTGTTATTGATCCTGAACTAGGTGTTGATATTATCAATCTTGGATTAGTTTATGACGTTACAGCGGATGAAAATAATAATGCTATCATTACAATGACGATGACTTCTATCGGCTGCCCAATGGCTGGTCAAATCGTATCAGACGTTAAAAAAGTACTATCAACGAACGTACCTGAAGTAAACGAAATAGAAGTAAATGTCGTTTGGAATCCACCATGGTCGAAAGAACGTATGTCACGTATGGCGAAAATCGCATTAGGTATTCGTGACTAAATTAAGTGAAACTTTAATCAGCCTACACCAATCCAGTGCTTGCTGGATAAAGAAAGACCTGACATTATAGTCAGGTCTTTTTCTCTTATTATTTAACGCCTACTGCATCATAAGCTTTCGTTACAGCTTGTAACTCTTTAGAGTTTTTACCATATAAATCTTCTGCTGACTGAAGTGCTGCTTGACGCATCATTTTAAAGTCAGAGTTTGCAGTTAAATATTTAGTAAGAGCACGGTAGTAAATTTTTTCTGTCGCTTCACGGCCCACTCCAGTTACTTTCACGCCGTAATGCGTGCCACCGTCAGATACTAAGTACGCAGCTTTATTGTTAATACTACTGTTAATATGAACGCCGCCATTATCAGCTGTTCCAGTGTAGCGTTTATTGTAATGATCTGGATAACCTTCACCTGGTTTTAATGGGTTTGGAATAGATGCTGGATCTTTCAGAGAACGAAGCGCATCACCAGGTTTACCAGGTGTATAAATATCAGCACCTAAATCCCAGCTCTTCTTCTCAACCATGACACCCATAATATCAGATAACGATTCATTTAACGCACCTGATTCATTTTTATAAACAAGGTTTGCTGTATGCTCAGTTACAGCATGTGTTAATTCGTGACCGATAACATCTAGGCCAGCAGATAATGGAATAAATGTCTTGCCATCTCCATCACCATACATCATTTGGATACCGTTCCAAGCTGCGTTATTCCAGCTTTCTCCTACGTGAACAGAGGAGATCAGCTTCGCGCCTTTATCATCGAAAGAGTTACGGTTAAATGTCTTTTTGTAGTAATCGTATACTTTCCCTGCATTTACATGCGCATCAACCGCTGCTTTGTCATCAAAGAACTTATTTTTACTTTCTACTTCGACACCTGTATATCCAAACCATTGTGAGAATATGTTAAACCAGTTTTCATCCATATTCTCTGCATCAAACGTATGAACACCTTGTCCACGCTTACCATCAAATAAATGGAATGCTCCTGTCTTCTCATTTTGAGCAATTTCAAATGATTGTCTAGCACCTAATACTCCGTAACCAAATCCTGTAATGTTATCTACAGCATTATATTTCTCAATCACATTTCCATTTGTTGCATCAACAAAGTAATGCCAATAGCCTGGAGCTGGTTTTGAAATCGATGCCTTAACTAAGTATGCAAGATAGTAGTTTCCATCTTTTTCATACACAAATAAATCTTTTTTCACACCATCATAATTTTTTACTTTACCAACTTCTTTTTCAATATCTGCCTTTGCAATTGTTTCTGCTTGTTCTGCACTAATACTTGCAAAGGTAGGAATATTTTTATCCTCTAAATTCGGAATAACTTGTCCGAAGAATGCTTTTACATTATTCTCTTTATCTAGTGTAACAGTTTGGTCTGAACCATACACAGGAATGTTATTATGTTTCTCAACTAACTTCACATGTGTCGTACCAGATTCAGCATCTTTTTCTTCCCCAACGACATTGAAATGTTTATCAATGTTTCCTGCTAATTTAAACATATCTTTCTTACTTTCTAAATATTGAAAGACCGTCTCTTTTTTATCTAGTCCTTCCGGTGCTTTCCATTCTTCACCTATGTATGCAGGTGTTTTAAATTCTTGATGATATTGAATTTTTTGTTCTTCCGCTTTCGTTGTCGTTGCTCCAAACGTTCCAAATCCCCCGGCGATAACAGTTAACGCTAATGCTGATGAAATGACTTGCTTTTTCACTATAACATTCCCCATTCCCATAAAGATTTTTGACACTTTTATAAAATTCTGAATTTTTAACCCGATACCTCTTCCGAAAATTTGAGAAACATTTTTCAGATAATTCCACACAAAAAGAGGACACCCTATCAGGTGTCCTCTTTTTTATAAACATTTTGTTATTTTTTTAGCTCAATTGCTAAATAGTGTGATTGCTCTTTCGCTTGAATATGAATATCTTCTTCTACTGCTTCTGCCGCATCGCGCATAACAAGTATCTCACCATTTATCACACTACTTCCTTCAATTTGTACAAGGTACAATTGACGGCCTTCTTTCACAGGAAAATGAATTTCTTTTCCTGCCTCTAACGATAAAGAATATAAATTCGCATCTTGGTGAATTTGAATTGGCGCATCACCTTCCACTGGGGAAACCATATGGAACCACTCATTATCACGTTTACTCCAATCAAATTTAAACTCACCATAGTTTGGTTTATGATCAGCACGGTCTGGTAAAATCCAAATTTGTAATAAACGCAATGTTTCATTTCCTAAATTATGTTCACTATGAAATACACCAGTACCAGCACTCATATATTGAACATGTCCACGCTCAATTGTTCCTCTATTCCCCATGCTATCTTCATGTGTTAAGGCACCATCTACAACGTAAGAAATGATTTCCATATCGCGGTGCGGATGCATATCAAACCCAGTTTGTGCAGCTACTAAATCATCGTTAATAACACGTAACGCTCCAAAACTCATATTATTTGGATTGTAATAATTAGCAAAGGAAAAATGAAAATGTGTATTTAACCAACCGTGATTTGCTCTACCCATATTTTTATGATCAACTTTTCTAAACATATCCTTCACCTCATATTATCTCGAATTCAAGATTTACTTTAAAATTGTTTCTTACTGTAATTTTTTTAGTAATTTTAATAATTGATTTTGTTCTTCTATATTTAATTTATGAAACTGCTCCGCTTGGAACGTTTCCTGGGGCGGGACGATCTCCTCATATAAAGCTCTTCCCGTTTCTGTTAACGAAATATATTTCGTAGTACCTTCTTGTTCACGCCCAATCCAGTCCAGCTGCTCCATTTTATTTAAAAGCTGCGTGACATTTCCTTTCGTAACAAATAGCTTCTTCCCAAGCTCTTGCTGCGTTAAACGATTATGTCCTCCAACTTGAGCTAGTACATCAAACTGAGCGGCAGATACATTCCATTTTTTCAAATGCTGATTCGTCTCACGAATACTCTTGTTATAAAAACGTGATAAACGAAACCATAATAGTAGTCCTAATCTATCTTCTGTTTTCATTTCATCACCTCGCTCGTTTCATACTATTAGTTTAGAACTAAACTTTATAGAAGTCAATTACTTATTTTTAGTAAGTGACAAAGAAAGCATAGCGCTATTTCTCCACTATGCTTACATCAATTTTCTATTTTTATATTCATCTAATTTCCTCTCCGCGAACTTCCTCGCATCTTTCTCAATCCATCTCTCTTCATACGATTCACTTCCAACATACAATACTTCTCTCTTATGCTGCATCGCATGGCGAAATTCATGCAGTAGTGTTTTAAGCACTTGCTCATACTCATCCCACATACAAACGAAAATTAATTGTTTTTCTTTATGATAAAAACCACCTACGGGGAATAAAAACTCCTCTTCCTCTTCCCCTAATGATAGAAGTACATGATTTGCATCACACGTATCACAAAAAATAACTGGCGTTTTACATACTTCAATAAGAGAAAATAAATCCTCTCTAATCCTTTTGACATCCCAAGGAAGCTCCGAATCCAACACATACCAATTCTCCACCTGTTGATATACATTTTGAAACTGGAGTTCCATTTCTTTTTATTCCCCTTTCCAAGCTCTCTTTTTCTATATGTATGCCACAATATGGTAAATATTAAACATACTCTTTCCCCCTTTGAAAAATGACAATAAAAAGAACCTATATTAGTATAGGTTCTTTTCCATAATTACTTTTTTTTCATAATTTTTTTTAGTACAAAATAACCAATTGCGCAAACAATAGCAGCAAGTGCAAAATATTTCACATATGGCCCAGCTACTTTATTAATACTTTCCCACTCTGTTCCTAATTTAAAACCTAAATATACAAACACAATTGACCACGGAATAACAGCTAATGTAGTTAGCGTAATAAACTTAGCATGTGACATTTTCGCAATACCCGCTGGTATGGAAATAGCATGACGCACAACAGGAATAAAACGTGCCGTAAAGATAACGCCAGTTCCGTAACGATTAAACCAATCTTCTGCATAATCAATATGCTTCTTCTGAATTAAAATATATTTTCCATATCGCTCAAGAACAGGTCTTCCTCCGTATCGACCAATCCAATAAATAAATAGTTGTGCGATTACACCGCCAATTGTCCCGAACGCAACAGCTCCCCAAAATGTAATGCTTCCTGTTGATACTAAATAGCCTGCATAAGACAATACGATTTCACTCGGAATAACTTCTAACATCAATCCAAGCATAATTCCCCAATAACCAAGTCCTTCTAGAAAAACTAAAACTGAATGAATCAACTCTCCTAACATCATTTACCTCTCTTTACTGTTTTCTTTACCAAAAATAAAAGTACAAGCAGTAAGTATCTTGTACTTTTATTTTTTAAAATTTAGTTAGTCTTCGTATCCCACTTAAAGATTTTATTTAAAAATTTATATACATTCTTTGACTCTTTTGTCAGAAGTGGACCTAAGATGGATAGTATAAGCACGTATAGTGCTGAGAATGGTTTTAACACTGACATTAAACCACCAGCGATACCGATATTAGCCATAATGATGGAGAATTCTCCCCTTGAAACGATTGTTAATCCAATATTTGTAGAAGCTTTATGAGATAATCCAGCTTGTCTTCCTGCAATCATCCCTGCTACAAAGTTACCGATTATCGTAAGAAGTACCGCACCTAGCGTTAACCATATTGCTCCGCCTAACGAGAACGGATCGATACTTAACCCGAAGCTGAAGAAGAAAATTGCTCCGAAAAAGTCTCTAAATGGAACAACAAGATGTTCAATTCGATCACTATGCTCTGTCTCAGAGAAAACTAATCCTAAAAGAAGTGCTCCGATTGCTTCTGCAACGTGAATTGTTTCTGAAAAACCAGCGATGAAGAATAACGAAGCAAATACTACAATAATAAAGATTTCATCTGAACTAATATGGAGCAATTTATTTAATAACGGCGTTGCTTTTCTAGCCACAATAAAGAATAGAAGCATATATCCTAAAGCAATTCCAATTGAAGTAAGAGCACCTAAGAAGGAAGCATGATCCCCAAGTACTAAACCAGAAACGACTGATAAATATACAGCAAGGAATATATCTTCAAACATAATAATTCCTAAAATTAGTTCGGTTTCATTATTACCAGTTCTTCTTAAATCCACTAATACTTTCGCAACGATGGCACTAGAAGAAATCGTAATAATACCCGCAATAATTAAGATTTCTAGTAATGGGAATCCCATGATAAACCCGTATAATAATCCAAGTGAAAAGTTAATTAGAATATAGATTGTTCCACCAATCGCAATAGAACGTCCGGATTTAATTAGTTTCTTCATCGAAAATTCTAGCCCTAGATAGAAGAGAAGGAACAGAACGCCAATTCTTCCAAGGAAGGATATTACACTTGCACTTTCAATAAATTTGAGATCGATTACACCTATTGTCGGCGCGTGCGGCCCTACTAACATGCCAAGAACAATTAGAAAAGGAATTACTGAGAACTTAAACTTTCCAGCGATTACTGCCGCAATTGCCACTAGAACTAAAGCTGTACCAACTTCAAAAATTAAAGTATCCATCTAGTCAGTCCCCCTATTCGAAAGTAACTCATTAATAATTTTTTTAATTTCTTCTCTCTCACCTGAAACTACTAGCATATCGCCTTCTTCAATTACTGTTTCTGGTCCTGGATTAAATAGCTTTTTCATATTCTTTTTCATAACTGCAATTATCGTTACGCTATACGTTTTTCTTATTTCAAGATCACCAATTGTTTTTCCGATTGCTGGAGCTGCATTCTCCACTTTAAACCACTCAATCGCTAAACCTTCAAAGACCATCTCAACATTTTCTAATGCCCTAGGCTTATATACCATTCCACCTAATATTGCTGCAACTTGTCTTGCTTCTGAGTCACGTAATGAAATACTAGAAATACTTTCTTCATGATCTGAATCAAAATGATACATTTCTCTACGTCCGTCATCATGAATCACAATCACCATTTTTTCGTTACCTTTCGTAACGATTTGAAATTTATACCCAATACCTGGAAGTTCACTTTCTCTAATATTCATATTTAGCTCCTCCTCAACAATTTTATTTGAATTTTCTGTTTTTCAGTCTTTTGTTCATCCAACCAATTTTAGAAATTCTAACCACTCCGGATACTTATGATTTGGAAATCTTTTATTGTAATAATAAGTGGCCCCTAGAAAAATACTTGAAGATGTAATGATAAAAAATACATTGCTTCTCATTTTTAAACTCTCAAGGCTTACTTTCAATAAAGTTTCTTCTTTCAAATTATCCCCACTTTCTCGCTTTACATTTAGTTTTTTAAAATGTAAATAATTCTAAAAATATTACGATGTAACATAATCATAACATAAAATACACTTAAGTAACATCATTTTTTAGAAAAATTGATTCTAGTATATTTTTTGCATATAATTTTCTTATTACAGAAAAAAGGAAGTGTATTATATGGTTGATATCTTTAGCAGATTCCTTGAGGTAACGAATAATATTTTATGGTCATATATTCTTATTGCAATGCTAATCGGCTTCGGTCTTTATTTCTCTTTCAAATTAAAATTTGTCCAAATTACTCATTTCAGTGAGATGGTCAGTTTAATTAGTAAAGGATTTAATCGAAAAGAAAAAAAGAAAGATAGCATCTCTCCATTCCAAGCATTTTGCTTAAGTGCAGCCGCTCGCATTGGTATCGGGAACTTAGCTGGTGTAGCATTAGCAATTTCAATGGGAGGACCTGGTGCAATATTTTGGATGTGGTTTATCGCGATTCTCGGAGCAGCTACTAGTTTTGTAGAATGTACGCTCGCGCAAATTTATAAAGTAAAAGATGGACGCAGGTTCCGTGGTGGCCCAGCATATTACATGGAAAAAGGATTAAACAAACGCTGGATGGGTGTCTGGTTTTCACTTCTTATTACAGTTGCGTACGGATTAATTTTCAATTCAGTACAAGCAAATACAGTAACAATAGCGTTTGAAAATGCTTTCGGATTAGAGCGAACGATCGTAGGAGCTCTACTAGCTTTACTAGTTGCAGTTATTATTTTTGGCGGTATTAAGAGCATTTCACGCATTACAGAAATGATTGTTCCCCCAATGGCAATTGTTTATATTGGTGTGGCTATTTTTGTCGTGATTAACAACTTCAATATGTTACCAAGCATTTTCATGGAAATCTTTAACGGTGCATTCGGTTTAGACCAAGCCATCGCTGGTGGTATTGGAGCAGCTATCAAGTTCGGAATCCAACGCGGTTTATTCGCGACAGAAGCAGGTATGGGGAGCTCTCCTAATGCAGCAGCAACATCTGATGTATCTCATCCTGTAAAACAAGGACTTGTTCAAGCATTAGGTGTTTTCGTAGATACATTCTTAGTATGTACATCAACAGCGTTTATCGTATTATGTTCTGGACTTTACAAAGGATCAAATTTAGAAGGTATTGAATTAACACAGCAAGCATTAAGTTCACAAATTGGACCGTGGGCAAGCACTTTCTTAGCGATTATTATTTTCCTCTTCGCTTTCAGCTCTTTACTAGGAAACTACTATTATGGTGAAACAAATATCGCATTCATTAAAGAAAGCAAAACATGGTTAATGATTTATCGCGTTGCAGTCGTCGGAATGGTGTTCTTCGGATCAATCGCTGCCCTTCAAACTGTTTGGAGTTTAGCTGATTTATTCATGGGACTAATGGTATTCACAAACTTAATTGCCATCTCATTCCTTAGCAAATTTGCCTATGCAGCATTATTAGACTACATTAAGCAAAAGAAACAAGGTAAAGATCCTGTCTTCCTTGCAAGTTCTATCCCTGGCTTACAGAATACAGAGTGTTGGGATGGGCAGGATGTAGAAGAAAAACAAAAGGCTGTTTAACAAACAAAGGCCCTATTACTTCACCGTAATAGGGCCTTTTATTTACAACAGTTCATAATTTGTTCAAATTAATTCCAGCAAAAGGGTTGATTTATACAAATTACTAGATTATAATAATTATAAATTAGTAATTGATATAACATAACAACTCAAAAGGAGATTGATCATAATGAACAAACAAGTAATCGAAGTATTAAACAAACAAGTAGCAGACTGGAGCGTTTTATTTACAAAATTACACAACTTCCATTGGTACGTAAAAGGACCTCAATTCTTCACATTACACGAGAAATTCGAAGAACTTTACACAGAATCAGCTACTCACATCGATGAAATTGCAGAACGCATTTTAGCAATTGGCGGCAAACCAGTAGCAACAATGAAAGAATACTTAGAACTATCTTCTATTCAAGAAGCAGCTTACGGAGAAACTGCAGAAGGGATGGTCGAGGCAATCATGAAAGACTACGAAATGATGCTAGTCGAACTGAAAAAAGGCATGGAAATCGCTCAAGACTCTGACGATGAAATGACATCTGACCTACTACTAGGCATCTACACAGAACTAGAAAAACACGCTTGGATGCTACGTGCGTTCTTGAATCAATAATAGATTAAAAGCGGAAGCGACTCTTTCAGAGTCGCTTTTTTATGTAATGGTTGCATTTAACGGTACACGAAATTATATCAACGATTTTTCAAATATATCGATCATAACTCGCAATATATCAACGATTTTTTCATTATATCGATCATTACAAGCAATATATCAACGATTCGACAAAGGATATCAATTTACCGACAAATCACGACAATATTAACACACCCCTCGCCCTACTTTTATCAATATATTACAATCTCATCTATGTTAAAATATAGGAAACACCTTTTAGTAAAATAGATCCAAAAAGCTTTTCCAAATTCATCATTTACTACTTAAATGGCGGGAGTGGTTCAGTTGAAAGACTACTTAATTAGAGCATTTTTTGCGTTAATAACAGTTGGAATCGTCTTACTTATAGCTAATATTTTCAATATACGTGTCGAGGTTAAAGACTATGCTTTCCTCGTTGTTGTAGCAATTGGTGGCGGCTGGGGTGGCTGGTACCTGTATAAAAAACAAAGTAATCAAAATGATAAAGGCATTCCAAAGTAATATGGAATGCCTTCTTTTATTTCCGTCTATAATAAATAACAAAATTCAAACCACTGATACAACCAATCGCTATAAACATACAAAACGATTGTCCATCTCCACCTAGACTATACTCATCAACGATAAATCCAGACATAAACAATGTTATCGCTGAAACACCAACACACAATATCGAAATAAACCAAAGCGAAAACTCATTAATCAGCTCTTTCTTCTGTCTTAAAACAATTAGCATAACAAGAATAGACGCTGCTAAAATACTTTTAAAAACAGGACGTAAATACACAAACTCCTCCATCTATTTCTCCTTTCCGAAAAACTATACATTCTAACATTAATATATTTAACTGAATTAAAAACACATGTCTTTTTACGATAAAAAAGACATGTGTTTCTATAAATCGCTATAAAAACGTACTATGATAATTGCTTCCACTTCGTCCCCAAGACAGGACGCTCGTAATTTTGGATTTCATGAATTAGTTTATCTGCCGTCTCAGCGGAAACAATTAACTCTTTATTCGATGGATTCATAAAGCCTTCTTCTGCTGCCCGTTCAACCATTTGCAAAATTGGTCCGTAAAAGTCTTTTATGTTCAATAAACCAACCGGCTTATTATGTATACCAATTTGTGACCAACATACTACTTCAAAGAGCTCTTCAAACGTTCCATATCCGCCTGGTAATGCAATGAAAGCATCCGCAAGCTCTGCCATTTTCGCCTTGCGCTCATGCATCGTTTCTACTTCAATTAATTCTGTTAATCCTGTATGTACGATTTCTCCTCGAAATAGACCACGCGGCATAACACCTGTTACACGTCCGCCTAAACGAAGAACTTCGTTTGCTACTTCTCCCATTAATCCAACGCATGAACCACCGTATACGAGCTCATAGTCGTTCTCAACAAACATTTTCCCTAACTGGATTGCCTGCTCTTTAAACTCTGGTCTCTCCCCTAAATTGGAACCTGCAAACACACAAATCTTTCTCATTCCTACACCCCGAAACTATATATTGTTATGATACAATTGACATTGTACAACATATTGAGGAGATGAGGAAGGAATGGATATCGTTGCATTTCAAAGATGGGTTGAGGAATTTTACGAAAAACGAAGCTGGTCACAGTATAATGCCTTTATTCGCTTAAATTTCTTAACTGAAGAAGTTGGAGAAGTTTCACGAGTTGTTCGCGCTATTGAAATCGGCCGCGATCGTCCTGATGAAGATGCGAAAACAGAAGAAGAGCTAAAACAAGAACTAAAAGAAGAACTTGGTGATGTACTATCTAACCTTATTATTCTTTCGCAAAAATATGATTTGGATTTACAAGACATTATGGACGCACACGTCACAAAGCTTTCGAAAAGGTTCGAAGCACTCAAATGAGAATATTATCAACTATGGTATAATATTCTTGTCACAATACTAAGGGGGATTTTATGTTATCTAAAAAATTGCATAACGCATTAAATGAACAAATGAACTTTGAATTTTACTCTGCCCACGCCTATATGGCAATGGCTGCTTACTGTACAGCTGAGAGCTATGATGGATTCGCTAACTTTTTCCTTGTACAAGCTGAAGAAGAGCGTTTCCACGCAATGAAGCTTTACAACTATATTAACGACCGCGGTGAGCGCGCTATTATTACTGGATTCGATAATCCAAATAACGAATACGAATCTGTATTGAACGCTTTTGAAGTCGCACTTGAGCACGAGCGTGAAGTAACGAAACGTATTTATCACTTATCTGATATTGCTTGGGATGAGCGTGAGCATGCAACAATTACATTCTTAAAATGGTTCGTTGATGAGCAAGTAGAAGAAGAAGCTTCATTCGATAGCATCATTCAAAAATTAAAACGTATTACAAGCGATTCAAACGCACTATTTATGCTAGATGCTGAATTAGAGAAACGTACATTTACGCCTCCAACTGAGTAGTATTTTAATCACCTTAATGAATGTATTAAGGTGATTTTTTTTATTTGCTTTCTATCTTAAAATCACCTTAAATTTCCTAGCATTTGACATAGAACTAGTTAATAAATGGTATTATTTTCAATATAAAGTGAAACTTTGATCCGTGGGGGGTTCGTTCATCCACCACGGATTATTAGTTGAACTAATCGGGTCTTTACAGGCAGTTGATCTCCCACCTAACCTCTTTGCCCCCGCCAAATTTTGAGGTGGGAGTCTTACTGCTCGTTAATGCGGGATAAAACAATATGTGAGGAGAGAAAAAATGAATCAACGTGTAGAAGCTGTTGATGCAATTCGTGGTTTCGCTTTATTTGGCATTTTACTTGTTAATATAACATTAATTCAATTCGGGTTATTCGCTAATGAAAAACCCACTTATATTTTCGGAAAACTCGATGAAAGTGCTAATTGGTTTATTCAATTTTTCGGCACACAAAATTTCATTTCCCTATTCTCTTTTTTATTTGGGCTTAGCATTATTTTGTTACAAAAAAGTATTATCGCAAAAGGAAAAAAGTTTTTCCCCACATATATAAGACGTATTAGCATTCTTTTACTACTAGGTTTCATTCACGGTACCTTTATTTGGTCCGGAGATATTTTATTTGCATACGGACTTATCGGGATTTTCTTAATGATGTTTATAAATAGAAAACCAAAAACATTATTGATTTGGGCAACTATTCTACTCGCACTCATTACACTTATGTCTTATCAAACTGATCCAAATACAAATATTAATGATTTTGCTCCTTATATTGAAAAAGAGCATAAAGTTCATGAAACTGGAAGCTATATGGATCATGTCAACTTTAGGTTAACTGAAAGTCCTTTCGATTATATTGGGATTAACGGTTTCTTCGGACTAGTTTTCATATCAATTTTCGCAATAATTTTTATGTCCCCACTTTTCTTACTCGGAATGTATGTAGGAAAAAAGGGCTGGCTATTTGAGATTGATAAACACATACCTTCTATCAAAAAGATTTGGCTTATCACTGGTATTTTCTCTTTTACAATTAAAATCTTAGCCGTGTTCGTAAAGCATCCAATTTTAATTATGTTACACGATGGCCTTACATCAGTAACCATGACATTCTTTTACGGAAGCACCATTATTTTATTATTCCATTACAAAAAAGCATCGCGCTTACTAACATATATGGCGAATATGGGGAAAATGTCGGTTAGTAATTACTTAGCTCAATCCATTATCACAACAACAATTTTTTACGCATACGGCTTTGACTTATTCGGTAAAATCGGATATTTCTTCGGTATTCTTTTGACCATTGGAATTTATACAATTCAATTATTCGTTAGCACCTATTGGCTACAGAAATACCGAATGGGCCCTATAGAATATGCGTGGAGAATGGGAACTTATTTAGAGAGACCACGATTTAAAAAAGACTTGGATAAAGCAAGTTAAACAAAAAAAGCAATGAGCCTACGCTCATTGCTTTTCTTAATTTATTAAAGCATAACCCCAACAATAATCGCTGATAATATACTTACTAACGTTGCACCGTATACAAGTTTTAGTCCGAATGATGATACAACATTTGCTTGTTTGCCATCGATACTCTTTGTTGCACCTGCGATAATTCCGATAGATGAGAAGTTCGCAAATGATACAAGGAAGATAGATAAAATACCTACTGTACGAGTTGATAAATCACCAGCTACTTTTCCAAGGTCAAGCATTGCAACGAATTCGTTCGTTACTAATTTTGTTGCCATAATTTGTCCCGCTGCTAGCATCTCTGATGTTGGAATACCCATTACGAATGCTAATGGTGAGAAGATATATCCTAAAATGCTTTGGAATGTGATTCCGAAAATTGAATCGAATACACCGTTAATTGCTGTAATTAATGCTACGAAACCGATTAACATCGCCGCTACTGTTACAGCGATAGAGAAACCAAGCATAATATATTCGCCTAACATTTCAAAGAATGTTTGTTTCTTATCTTCTTGTAATTCTAAAATATCGTCTTCTTCTTTCACTTCATATGGATTGATAATATGAACGATAATGAATCCACTAAATAAGTTTAATACAAGTGCTGTTACTACATATTTTGGATCAATCATTTTCATATAAGAACCGACGATTGACATTGATACTGTTGACATTGAAGATGCACAAAGTGTGTATAAACGATTTTTCGGTAATTTGCTTAATTGATCTTTTACTGTAATAAATACTTCACCTTGACCAACAATTGCAGCTGCTACCGCATTATATGATTCTAGTTTTCCTAAACCGTTAATTTTACTTAGTACGAAACCGACTGCACGAATGATAATCGGTAAAACTTTAATATGTTGCAAGATCCCAATTAATACCGCTAAGAAAATAATCGGTAATAATACTGTTAAGAAGAATGGTGCTTGTCCATCGTTCGCTAAACCACCAAATACGAAATTAACCCCAGCTTCCGCAAATTTTAAAATAGCGCCAAATCCATCTGCAATCCCTTTTACTAATACAAATCCGACCTTTGTATTTAATAAGAAATACGCAAGTACCAATTGAATGACAAGCATAAGTGCAATTGGCTTATATTTAATTTTCTTACGATCTGAACTTATAAGGAAACCTAGTACAAACACTACAAGTAAACCAACTAGAAACATTACTATTTTCATATGTGAATCCTCCACTTCTCCCACGAGTTATTGGTCGTATAACGTATAACGAATGACGTCTGACCATTGATGTTAAAAAAAATTTAAAACCCCTAAATACTATTCAACTGTTATCTAAAATCAGTAAGCGTTTACATAAATTGCAATTTATAAAAGGTAGCCTCTTCTCTCCTACCGTATTAAAAGTCTGAAATTGATACCACCTACAAATCAAATTGTAAGCGTTATCTAGAAGAAATGCAATATAAATTTTAAAAGATTTTCATATGTTAATATATTCCTAATTAATTGGTTTTTTTATGTAATTTAACCATAAAAAACGGCCCTAGCTATGAGCTAGAACCATCCTTTTTTATCCCGCATTAACTGGCAGTAAGATCCCACCTCAAAATGCAGCGAAAGCAAAGAAGTTAGGTGAGGGATCAACTGCCCGTAAATGCCCGATTGGTTCAACTAATAATCACTGGGGGATGAAGCCCCCCACTGATTAAAGTTTCACTTTATAGCATAACACCAACGATAATCGCTGATAATATACTTACTAATGTCGCACCATACACAAGGCGTAAACCGAATGATGATACAACATTTGATTGGTTTTCATCGATACCTTTCGTTGCACCTGCGATAATTCCAATTGATGAGAAGTTCGCAAATGATACAAGGAATACAGAAAGAATACCTACTGTACGAGCTGATAAATCACCAGCTACTTTGCCAAGATCAAGCATCGCAACAAACTCGTTTGATACTAATTTTGTTGCCATAATTTGTCCCGCTGTTACCATCTCTGCTTGCGGGATACCCATTACGAATGCTAATGGTGAGAAAATATATCCTAAAATAGCTTGGAATGTAATACCGAAAACTGAATCAAACAAGCTATTGATTGCTGTAATTAATGCTACGAAACCAAGTAACATTGCTGCTACCGTAATTGCAATCGTGAAACCAAGCATAATATATTCGCTTAACATTTCAAAGAATGATTGCTTTTTCTTATTTTCTAACTTCAGTGTATCTTCTTCTTCCGTAATATCGTACGGGTTAATAATATGAATAATAATGAAACCACTAAATAAATTTAATACAAGTGCTGTTACTACATATTTTGGCTCGATCATTTTCATATAAGAACCAACGATTGACATCGATACTGTTGACATTGAAGATGCACATAATGTATATAAACGATGTTTTGGGATTTTACTTAATTGATCTTTTACTGTAATAAATACTTCCGCTTGTCCAACAATTGCAGCTGCTACTGCATTATATGATTCTAATTTCCCTAAACCATTTACTTTACTTAACAAAGTACCAATAGCACGAATAAATATCGGTAAAATCTTAAAGTGTTGTAGAATTCCGATTAATACTGCGAAGAATACGATTGGTAATAATGCAGTTAAGAAGAATGAAACTTCTCCTTTATTAACAAGGCCACCAAATACGAAAACGATTCCAGCTTCCGCATACCCAAGAAGTGCGCCAAACCCATCTGAAATTCCTTTTACTAAAATATAACCCACTTGCGTATTTAATAAGAAATACGATAATGCTAACTGAATTACAAGCATGAGTGCGATTGGTTTATACTTAATCTTCTTTCGATCGGCACTTATAAGAAAACCTAGTACGAATACAACGAGTAATCCTACAAGAAACATAACAAACTTCATTAATAAAATCCTCCATTTAACTCTTCATTAACGTTGAACGTCTGACCATTCAAAACAAGAAATAATCCGAACTTTCCATTTCTCCACCAAAACACTTTACTGGATATGAAAAATCATAAAACCTCTTGTATCAAAGGCATTTTCCATTCTATCATAAATCCCAACTCATATCCGCACTTTTCTAAAAAAAATTACATTTTAATATAAAACCCTCATTAATGTTCGTCTTTTGCCCCTTTCTCCTATTTTATAGCTACACAAAAAACGAGCATCAAATTTCACTGATGCTCGTTCCATCTTTTATCCGCTATTTGCCGGGCAGTAAAACTCCCACTGATTAAAGTTTCACTTTATTATACAGCTTTTTCTTTCTCTGCTACTTCCGGCTTATCCCAACACTCTGTATTGTTCAACCCTGGAATAGACTCCGCATAAAAGACTGGATCTTTTCCTTGTTTCTTTTGCTTTACGTAATCTGATAACGCTGCGAAGGCGTACTTTGAAAGGAATACAATTGCCACTAAGTTAATAACAGCCATAATCCCCATAAATAAATCTGCTAAGTCCCAAACGATTTGAATTGTTGCTACAGACCCTAACATAACCATACCAAGTACAGCAATGCGGTATGCCGTTAATAACACTTTACTTCCATTTAAGAACTCAATATTTGTTTCACCATAGTAATAGTTACCTACTAATGAGCTGAATGCAAACAAGAAGATTGCAACCGCTACAAATACAGATGCCCACGGTCCGATATGTTGGCTTAACGCTTGTTGCGTTAATTGAATTCCATTTAAATCAGCTGCACCAGGTACATCAGATAATAAAATGATGAACGCTGTACAACTACAAATTAATAATGTATCTGTAAATACCCCTAAAGTTTGAATGAAACCTTGTTTAACTGGGTGCGTTACGTTCGCAGTCGCTGCTGCGTTCGGTGCACTACCCATACCAGCTTCATTTGAGAATAATCCACGTTTTACTCCTAGTAAAATCGCAGCTCCTAGTCCCCCACCAACTACTTCTTTAATTCCGAATGCATGTAAGAAGATTTCTTTAAATACATACGGAATTGCCGTAATGTTTGTTACAACAACGAATAATGCAACTGCTACATATATAATTGCCATTACCGGAACAATCATTTCAACTGCACGTGCAATTCGCTTAACCCCACCGAAAATAATAATTGCAAGTAAACCAGCCATAAACAGACCTACAAGTCTACTATCCATTTTAAATGCGCCATCAAAAGCTGCCGCTACTGTGTTTGACTGCACTGCATTAAAAATCAATCCGAAACTCACTGTTATTAGAACAGAGAAAACAACACCTAACCAGCGTTTCTTTAAACCCTTTTCCATATAATACGCTGGGCCCCCACGGAATGCGTTCCCATCTTTTACTTTATAAATTTGCGCTAATGTGCTCTCTACAAACGCAGAAGCACCCCCAATTACCGCAATTAACCACATCCAAAATACAGCACCTGGACCACCTGCTGAGATTGCAATAGCTACACCAGCTAAGTTACCAGTACCTACACGAGAAGCTGTACTCATACAAAATGCTTGGAATGATGATACACCGCTTTTTTCTTTTTGCGCTTTTCTTGTCTTTGAACTCGCCCCGTCCCCAAGTAGGCGAATCATTTCTCCGAAGTAGCGAATTTGGACGAATTTCACACGAAATGAAAAATAGAGTCCTAATCCAATTAACATCGCAATAATAATATATGACCAAAGGACATTATTTACATCCCCAATTACTTTAGCTAAAAAATCCATAATCGAATTGCCCCCTCTTCCTAACAATAAGAAAATTATATTCTAAAAACTTTTAGTAATCAAGAACTTTATGTTAGGTTTTATGACATGGATAAGTTATATTCCTTAACATATATATGTTTTTCACTTAAAACTATAGCCAATACGTGCATTTATCCACTACTCAATCACTCATCCTATTCGACCAATCATACTTTTAAGACAGTACGTTACCTACAAATAACGAGAGAAATGAACAAACAAAAATTATATTAATAATTACCTTTCACCCTTCTCATCATTTACTGCAACAAAAAAGGCGAGCATCGAATTCCTCTCGATGCTCGCCTTTTCTTATACCGCTTTTTCTTTATCCGTTACCGTTGGCTTATCCCAACACTCTGTGTTCGTTAAACCCGGAATAGAATCTGCACTGAATACTGGATCTTTCCCTTGTTTCTTTTGCTTTACATAGTCTGCCAACGCAGCATACGCAAATCGCCCAAGAAGTGTAATCGCAATTAAGTTTGTAATTACCATTAGACCCATAAATAAATCTGCCATGTTCCATACGACTTTAAGCGTCGCAACAGAACCGAATAATACCATTGCAACTACCGCAATACGGTAAATTGTTAACCAAGCTTTACTTTGTTTAATGAATTCAATATTCGTTTCACCATAATAGTAGTTTCCTAGAAGTGAACTAAATGCAAATAAGAAAATAATAATCGCTAAGAAGCTACTTGCCCACGGGCCGATTTGTGAACTTAATGCATTTTGTGTTAATTCAATACCTTCTAAATTCGTTGCTTTATATGCACCAGAACATAATACGATAAAAGCTGTTGATGTACATACTAAAAATGTATCTACTAAAACCCCGATTGTTTGAATAAAACCTTGTTTCGCTGGATGCGTTACATCAGCTGTTGCTGCCGCATTCGGCGCACTACCCATACCTGCTTCGTTCGCAAATAATCCGCGCTGAATACCAAATTTCATTGCAGCACCGATACCGCCACCTACAGCTGAATCTAAACCGAATGCACCTTTAAAGATTTCTGTAAATACATCTGGTATTAAATAGAAGTTTTTAATAACAACGAAAATAGCTACTGCAATATAAATAAGTGCCATTGGAGGAACAATCATTTCTGACATACGCGCAATACTTTTCACACCGCCAAAAATAATAACCGCAACTAATACCGCTAATACAATCCCAACAACATAACGCTCTAAACCGAATGCATTTTCAAATGCTAACGTAACTGTATTTGCTTGTACTGAGTTGAAAATTAACCCGTAACTAATTGTGATTAGAATAGAGAACCAAATTCCCATCCAACGTTTATTTAAACCTTTTTCCATATAATAAGCAGGACCACCACGGAAGCCACTGCCATCTTTTATTTTATAAATTTGCGCAAGCGTACTTTCCACGAAACTTGAAGACGCCCCGATAATCGCAATAACCCACATCCAAAATACAGCTCCTGGTCCTCCCATAGAAATAGCTAGCGCTACACCAGCTAAGTTTCCGATACCGATACGAGCTGCTGAACTCATACAGAACGCTTGGAAAGAAGATACGCTACCCTTTTTACGTGTCTTACCAGTTAGTCCATCACTCATTAATCGAACCATTTCTCCTAAATGAGTAATTTGTACGAATTTTAATTTAATAGAAAAATAAAGCCCTAAACCAATTAGCATTGCAATAAGAACATATGACCAAAGAATCGTATTCGTTGATGAAACGAATTGATCTAAAATATTCATACAATTAACCCCTCCTTTTCTCCATAAATCGAATTATATTCAAAAAATATTCAAAAATCAACATTTTTCGACACCTTGCGACTTCCAAATATTAGGTTACTCTACATAAATACATCGTTCTTTTATGACTCCACTTTCAGTAGCTGTGCATACTAAAACAAAAAATAATTTCATAAACAACACCATTGACAAAAATATATAACTGTAACTATAATGGTTACATCAGGTTGTAACTAACCTAATTACATTACATTCATTCATTTCAGATATACACTTTAACAAAACACTTTGGAGGGATTTATTATGAAAATCGGAATCATTGGAGCAACTGGTAAAGCTGGAAGCCGTATTTTAAAAGAAGCATTAGATCGTGGACATGAAGTTACTGCAATTGTAAGAAATGCTGCAAAAATTACAGAAGAAAATGTAAAAGTTTTAGAGAAAGATGTATTCACTCTTACATCTAACGATCTACAAGCATTCGATGTAGTTGTAAATGCATTCGGTGCTCCAGCAGGACAAGAACACCTTCACGTAGATGCAGGAAATGTACTGATTGAAGCTGTGAAAGGTGCACCAAATACAAAATTACTTGTAGTTGGCGGAGCTGGAAGCTTATTTGTAGACGAAGAGAAAACAACACGTGTATTTGATACACCAGGTTTCCCGGACGAATACCTTGCAACAGCTCAAAACCAAGGTAAAAACTTAGAAATCTTGCAACAAACAAATGACATCACTTGGACATTCATCAGCCCTTCTGCACTATTCGCATTAGGAAAACGCACTGGCTCTTACACAGCTGGTAAAGACAATCTTCTTGTTAACTCAAAAGGCGATAGCTATGTAAGTTACGAAGACTTCGCAGTAGCAGCACTTGATGAAATCGAAAATCCAAAACATGTGAACGAACGCTTCACAGTAGTTTCTGAAGCTGAATAATAAGAAAAAGCTCGTAAAACATAATGTTTTACGAGCTTTTTTATTTTTAAGCTTTTACCTCTTGTATACCTTCTATTCTTTCGAAACCTTGTTTCGTAATTTTAAAGAATACGTCATGTATACCATACTCAAATAACATACCATTAAATTGTTCTGTCAATGCTTTCGTATTTTCCATTCCTTCTAATCCATGTATATAAAAAGCATCGGCAAATGCCAATGCTTTTTATACTATCTTTTAATTTGATTTGGTTTATGTGGTTCGTTTGGAGTATACGGTTTATTCGGTTTCTGTGGTCCTTCAGACTTTTTCCAACTCACCGCTAATTCCGGACTTGTTTTCTCTTCACTACGTTCTAATAATACAACCGCATTTTGAATCGTCGGTGTTCCTTTATGCGCAATCCCTTGTAATTTCGTTAAATTTCCTGATACTTTAAAGCTAAATCCACCTGCTGGTGTTTGTTTTGGAATTAAAATGCGGAACTTTTCTCCTACATTAAATTCATTTTTTGCTTCGCCTTTTTCATTTACAAATTTCACACCAGCTGGTGCACCTGTTGCTTGCACTTTATACGTTCCGCTTTTTGCATTCGTTTCTACTGTATATAAACCTGTTTCAAAGAAATCATTTTTCAATACTGCTTCTTGTTCTTCTGTAGGAGTTACACTCATCGTAATTTCTTGTAACTCTTCACTCGCATTTGCCTTTGCAACTATGTCTTTCGTTACTTTCTCTACGTTTTTATTACGGAAATCTAAATCGTTAATATCGATTTGTTTTAATGCATTCCATACTGCAAGCTGTGTTGCGTAATGTGCTTCTCTCCAATCGGAAACGCCTAATTCTTGCGGACTCTTTTGTGGATATCCATTTAATAGTACACGGTATACGTTAATATCCACTTTTCCCATTTCCGGTAAATCTTGACCACTTGGAGATTTCAAATCTACATTTAAGCAAAATGCAATTTTTCCATCTGCCGTTTTAATAAGCTCTGTTCGGATTGGTCTTTTCTTTGACTTACTATAACTCCAATCCATTTCATACTTTGTATGGTCCATAACTTCTGCAAATGCTTTTTGAAGTGGGAATAATACAAATAAGACACTTAAAAACACAGCTAAAAGTTTGAACGATTGCTTTATATTCATGTTCACAGCCCCTTAATAACAAACTTAATACTAAGTAGTATTTAATTAGAAAATATTTTTATGCACACAAAAAAAGAGTGCAATAAAAGCACTCTTTTTTCTTTCCTACTTTAATCTTAGAAATCGAAGTTATCAGGATCTGGACCAACGCGGTGATTTTGGTTTAATGCATCGATTTTTTCCATATCTTCTTTTGTTAATTCGAAGTTAAATACATCAGCATTTGCAATAATACGGTGTTCTTTCGTTGATTTTGGAATTGTAATTACTCCATTTTGTAAGTCCCAACGTAAAATAACTTGCGCTGTTGTTTTGCCGTGTTTATCAGCAATTTCTTGTAATGTTTCGTTATCTAATAATTGACCTTGCATAAGTGGTGACCATGCTTCCATTTGAATACCTTGTTCTTTACAGAAAGCTTGTAATTCTTTTTGTGTTAAACGAGGGTGATATTCTACTTGGTTAATCATTGGCTTAATTTCTGCATCTTTCATTACATCTTGTAAGTGATGGATTTGGAAGTTACTTACGCCAATTGCACGTACACGCTCTTCTTTATAAAGTGTTTCTAGCGCTTTCCATGTATCTTTATATTTTCCTTCTACAGGCCAGTGAACAAGGTATAAATCTAAATAATCTAATTCTAATTTTTTTAAGCTCTCTTCATATGCAGCAATTGTTTCGTCATATCCTTGATCTGCGTTCCATACTTTTGAAGTGATAAATAATTCTTCTCTTGAAATACCAGTCGCTTCAATACCTGCACGGATTCCTTCACCTACAGCTTTTTCATTTCCGTAAATTGCAGCTGTATCGATGCTACGGTATCCTGCTTTAATCGCTGATTTAATTGCTTCTACAAGTTCTGGTCCTTCTTCTACTTTAAATACACCTAAACCGAACCAAGGCATTTCTACACCATTATTTAATACTGTTTTACTTTGTAAGTTTTTCATTTTATTTTCTCTCCTTTTATTTTACTTGATCTCTTTTTTCTAATGTCATACTCCATGCTGTTAAAATAACAGCACCTACTACCATAAGGCCGCCTACCCAAGCAGTATGGATTAACCCTAACGAATTCGTTACAAGGCCACCTATATAAGAACCTAAAGCGATTCCTCCGTTAAATGCGGCAATATTAATTGCTGAAGCAACATCAACCGCACTTGGAACAAAGCGCTCTGCCAATATAACTACATATACTTGTAGCCCCGGAACATTCATAAACGCGAATAGTCCCATGAAAATAATTGTGATTAATCCAGCTACTTTAAACGGCGCTGTAAATGTTAAAACAAATAATATAATCGCTTGAATAAGGAACATGTAGAATAGCGCTCGAATTGGATTATGATTCGATAATTTTCCGCCGACCATATTCCCTATCGCAATGGCGATTCCATACACTAATAAAATGATGGTAACGGTACTTGCTTCAAATCCTGTTACTTCTTGTAATAACGGTGATAAATACGTAAATGTTACGAATGTACCGCCGTATCCTAGTGCAGTAATAATGAAAACAAGTAACAGTCTTCCATTTTTAATTAGTTTAAATTGATCACGAAACGATACAGGTACACCATTTTTTAAATTAGATGGGACGAGTATACTATTTGCGATGAAAGCAATAATTCCAATTACAACGATCGCCATAAATGACGCTCTCCAGCCAAACTCTTGACCGATAAATGTTCCAATTGGCACACCAGTAATAGTCGCGACTGTTAATCCAGTAAACATAATCGCAATTGCGCTAGCACGTTTATTCTCTGGTACGATTGCAGCCGCAATTGTAGATCCTATCGACATAAACACACCGTGTGCAAATGCAGCTACAATCCTTGCGATAATTAATACAGTGAAGCTTGTTGCTACCGCCGCAATGCCATTACCAATAATGAAAATAACCATAATCCACATTAATAATGTCTTTCGTGACATACGAGCCGTTAACGCTGTTAAAACAGGAGCTCCTACTGCCGCTCCTAACGCATATAAGGAAACCGTTAAACCAGCTGTTGTAACCGAGACATTTAAATCTTTTGAAATAGATGGTAGTAAACCGACACTAATAAACTCGGTCGTACCAATCCCAAACGCACTAATTGCTAGTGCTAATAAAGCAAACATACTTCTTCGATTCGTCTGAACTTCCGAAGATGGTACTGTATATGAACTCAATTGAATTCCTCCTTATTACAAGAAATCCAATCATAATAGTATGATAAAAGGGCCCTTCTATCTTCTAAAACATATATTTCATACTTACAAATGCTATTATGAATGGTTTCATTCTTTTTTTGAAGAACGCACTTTAAAGTACGATAGGCACCAAAAAGTAACATAGTCACTTTTCAGTACCGTACTACTCATTTGCCTCTTACATGTGCTATTATGAAACATATTTAACATAATAAAAAGTACGTACTTTAAAGTGCTATAGGTACTAAAAAGTAACATTTATATTATTTAACTTACTTTGCTCACAAAAGGAGGGTTTCATATGAAGAAATACAATATTCCTGTAGAGGCGACTTTAGAAGTTATCGGCGGCAAATGGAAAGTTGTTATTCTTTGTCACTTAACGAAAGGTACAAAGAGAACGAGTGAACTAAAACGCTCAATGCCTGGTATTACACAAAAAATGTTAACGCAGCAATTACGTGAATTAGAAGACGACGGCGTTATTCAAAGAAAAGTATACAATCAAGTCCCACCAAAAGTAGAATATTCTCTTACTGATTACGGTTGGTCTTTAGAATCGATTCTTGATTCTCTTTGTTCTTGGGGCGAATGCCATCTTGAAAAAGAAGGTAACACATCGATGCTAATTGCGGAAGGTGAATAATAGGAAAAAGGAAAAAACGAACATGAATTTGTTCGTTTTTTCCTTTTTTTCTATATATATATGTACATTTCTAACTGAAACAAAATATTTTATACGCTTTCATACCTTGTCAGCACTACGTTATACACTCAATATCAAATAATTAGGAATCATTTTTATGTTAACATAGGTGTATATAGTATATAATATAGGATATATATTATATACACTTTCCGGTAACGGAGCTTTTCCATTATGCGGACAAGCCATATATCGGACAGTTCATAAATAATAAGTAAGACGTTATGGTTTTAGATTTATGTTTGCAGCTTAGTTGCTGTCATAAATTTAAAGGCATTTTATTGTGTTTTGTGAAACTTTGTATAAAGTTTCGTAAACGGTTACTATCTTACTTATAAAAAATAAGAGTATTGCTATCGTAAAGGAGAATTGGAGATGCCAGAAACTATGACTCAAACAAAGCCAGAACAAGAAACTGTACAAATTTCTGCTAGCCAAGGACAACTTGATGTACTTGATCAGTTGTTAAAACCTGAGGTACAAGAATCATTAACAACACTAGTAGAACAGCTTCCAAAATTAACTGAGCTTGTTAACATTTTAACTAAGTCTTATGACTTTGCTCAAACTGTTGCTACTGATGAAGTATTAAAAAGCGACACTGTTGGTGCAATCACAGAGCTTGTAGAGCCTGTAAAAGATACAGTGAAAAGCATGGCTGCAACTGCAATCGAAGCGAAAGATCGTGCTGACGAAAGCAACGAAGTTATCGGCCTATTCGGTCTATTAAAATTACTAAAAGACCCACAAGCACAAAAAATGTTCCGCTTTGTGAACGCATATCTTCAAATTAGTGCAGAACGTAACAATAAATAATTTAACTTATAACAACAATTAGTAAAGACGGGGGATATCATACTATGTCAAAACAAATTGTCATCTTAGGCGCTGGTTATGGCGGTCTTCTTGCCGCTTTAAACGTACGTAAATTTTACAGCAAATCAGAAGCACAAGTTACAGTGATTAACCAATACCCAACACACCAAATCATCACTGAACTACATCGCCTTGCAGCTGGTAACGTTGCTGAGCAAGCAATTGCAATGCCACTTACAAAGCTTTTCAAAGGTAAAGATATCGATCTTAAAATCGCAACAGTTGAGTCATTCTCAGTTGATAGCAAAGAAATCAAACTAGCTGGTGGCACTACATTATCTTACGATGCACTTGTAGTTGCTTTAGGAAGTAAAACTGCTTACTTCGGTATTCCAGGACTAGAAGAAAACAGCATGGTATTAAAATCTGCTGCTGATGCAAACAAAATCTACAAACACGTTGAAGACCGTATTCGTGAATACGCGAAAACGAAAAACGAAGCTGATGCTACAATCGTAATCGGTGGTGGCGGATTAACTGGCGTTGAGCTAGTTGGTGAGCTTGCTGACATTATGCCTAAACTTGCAAAAAGCCACGGCGTAAATCCAAAAGAAGTTAAACTTCTTCTTGTTGAAGCAGGTCCAAAAATCCTTCCAGTATTACCAGACCACTTAATCGAACGTGCAACTACTAGCCTAGAAGCACGCGGTGTTACATTCTTAACTGGTCTTCCTGTAACAAACGTTGCTGGCAATGAAATCGACTTAAAAGACGGTCAAAAACTTGTTGCTAACACATTCGTTTGGACAGGCGGCGTACAAGGTAACCCATTAATCGGTGAATCAGGTCTTGAAGTAAACCGTGGTCGTGCAACAGTTGATGCATACCTACAATCTACTTCTCATAAAGACGTATTCGTTGCTGGAGACAGCGCTGTTGTCTTCGCTCCAGACGGACGTCCATACCCACCAACTGCACAAATCGCTTGGCAAATGGGTGAGTTAATTGGATACAACTTATACGCAGCACTAGAAGGCAAAGCATTCGAAGAGTTCGCACCTGTAAACTCTGGAACACTTGCTAGTCTAGGACGTAAAGATGCTGTTGCTACAATTGGAGCAAGCAATACTCCACTTAAAGGCTTACCAGCATCATTAATGAAAGAAGCAAGTAACGTTCGTTACTTATCACACATTAAAGGTCTATTCAGCTTAGCTTACTAATCTGAATATAAGCCCGAATCATGCCCGGCATGGTTCGGGCTATTTTTATCCGTAATATTCTCTACTTACTTATATTCGGCAAAGAGATACTATAACCCTTTTTAATTATCTAAATATACTGACTTTTTTGTGTCGGAATTGTGTATATGAAAAGAGTGAAAGCATCTTTCTTACTTCCACTCTTCCACAAAAATTATTATCCCAATTTCACTAAGCTGTAGTTCTTCTTCCCTTTACGAATAATAATAAATCTTCCATCAAATGAATTTTCTACAGTAACATCCGTACCTACATCCGTTACTTTCTCACCATTCATAGAAATCGCACCGTTATTAATGTCTTCACGAGCTTGACGTCTAGATGGTTCAATCCCTAAATCAACTAGCCACTCTACAATATTTTTCGTCTCTTTGGAAGACTGGAATGTCGGCATCTCTTTAAAGCCTTGTTCAATTTCATCAGCTGTTAACGATTTAATATCTCCGCTAAATAATGCCGAGGTAATTTTCACAGCTTGCAATAATGCCTCTTCTCCATGAACGAATTTCGTCATTTCTTCGCCTAACACTTTTTGCGCTTCACGTTTATGAGGCTCGGCTTCTACCTTCGTTGCCAATTCATCAATTCGCTCTTTCGCTAAGAATGTAAAGTATTTCAAGTATTTAATTACATCACGATCATCTGTATTCACCCAGAACTGGTAAAATTCAAATGGCGTTGTTTTTTCAGCATCAAGCCAAACCGCACCACCTGCTGATTTTCCAAATTTCGTACCGTCTGATTTTAATAATAACGGAATTGTTAGTCCAAATACTTTCGCCTCATGCCCTTCTAACTTACGAATTAAATCTAACCCGCTCGTAATATTTCCCCATTGGTCACTACCACCAATTTGCAGTTGAACATCTTCTTTCGTGTATAAATGATGGAAATCCATCGCTTGCAAGATTTGGTACGTGAATTCTGTAAAAGAAATGCCTGTATCTAAACGACTTGCTACAATATCCTTCGCTAACATGCTATTGATGCTAAAGTTTTTCCCGTAATCACGTAAAAACTCAATAATGTTTATTTCATGTGTCCAGTCGTAGTTATTTACCATCTTCACTTCGCTATTTCCGCCGAAATCAAATAGCTTTTTCATTTGCGCTGTTAACGCATCTACATTATGCTGCACTACTTCTAAAGTTTGCAGTTGACGCTCTGATTGACGTCCACTTGGATCACCAATTGTTCCTGTTGCCCCGCCAATTAAAATAACCGGATGATGACCAGCTAATTGGAATCTCTTCATCATCATAAACGGAATCAAATGTCCGATATGCATACTATCACCAGTCGGATCAACTCCGCAGTATAGTGAAATCTTTTTCTCTTCTACTAACTTACGTAAACCTTCTTCATCCGTCTGTTGATTCACAGCACCGCGCCATTCTAATTCATCAATAATATTCATCTTTTGTCATCCCCTTTATTTTTTAAAAACAAAAAAGCCCCTATGTCTATGACATAGGGACGATTATTCACCGTGTTACCACCCAGTTTGCATAAATAGCATAGCTATTCATACCACTCTTAGCAATAATATCGATTGCTACTCCGCTTAGCGTTACCTAAGATACTCCAGAGTGTAATTCACAAGTTTGTTTGTGCTAGGTTCCAGCAATCCCTAGCTCTCTTTGATAACAGTGACAAACTGCTACTGGGCTCTTTCAACGTATGTTATTTGTTAAATTATTAGCCATTATATTGAATTGAAAACAAATTGTCAACAATACCCAAATGTTATTTTAAAATAATTCATACTTTTATACGCTTTTAATTCAAAAATTATTGTAGATCTTCTCCAATAATCCTTACTTCTCTCTCTAACTTCACACCGAATTTTTCTTCAACTGTCTTTTGTACGAAGTGAATTAAATCGATGTAGTCTTGTGCTGTTCCATTATCAACATTCACCATAAATCCAGCATGTTTTAATGAAACTTCTACTCCGCCAATTCGCTTTCCTTGTAGTCCTGATTCTTGAATCAACTTACCAGCAAAGTTATTTGGTGGGCGCTTAAATACACTACCGCATGAAGGATATTCTAAAGGTTGTTTCGATTCACGCTTATACGTTAAATCATCCATTTTTTCTTTAATCTCTTCATGTACACCTTCTTCAAGTTCAAATCTCGCTTCAAGAATAATGTAATGATTGTTCGCAAATACACTCTTACGATATCCAAATTCAAATGCTTCTTTCGTTAAAGTGCGTAACTCTCCATCACCTGTCATTACGACAGCTTCTGTTAATACAAACGATACTTCACCACCGTAGGCACCAGCATTCATATATAATGCTCCGCCAACTGAACCTGGAATGCCACAAGCAAACTCAAGCCCTGTTAAATTGTGGTCTAATGCAATACGTGATACATCAATAATTGCTGCACCGCACTGTGCTACAATCGTTGTTCCTGTTACAGTAACACCTGTAATATGAATTAAACTGACCGTAATTCCGCGAATCCCACCATCTTTAATAATGACATTTGATCCATTTCCTAAAAACGTAACTGGAATATTATATTGGTTAGCATACTTAATAACTTCTTGAATTTCATCATAATTCGTAGGCGCAACGAACACATCTGCTTTTCCGCCAACTTTAATATGCGTATGATTCTTTAACATTTCATCTTGTGTAACATGACCTTCAGGCAATACCGTACTTAAATATTTATAAACCTCTTGCATATTCATTTTACGATTCCTCTATTTCTATATTCTTTTTATCCCGCTATACGGGCCCATAATATCCCCACATACATGAAATGAAACTAAAGTGGTGGATACAGTGTACCCAAAATCAATTCGAGACACCTATAAACCTCTTAAATTATAAGAGGTGCCACTCATATTAAAATATATATTGCATAATAAAGCAACCCAAATGGACTACTAAACTTGACATGTCATCAGAAAGACAACAATTTGTAAAATATATAACTTTTATAAAACACTATCCTTCAGTATCTTACTATACCACACGAAAATAAAGTGGTATTTTTTTGTAATCTTTACTTTATTTTCTTCAATATAAAAAAAGAGCACATCCCACAGAATGCGCTCTTTCTATACTCTTTATATTACTTTTCGTTCTCTTCTTTTTCCTTATCAAACCATAATAGTTCATCGTCATCAACTTCACCATTATAATTGATTAAAATTTCTTCTCCAGCTTTTATATCCTTATAAGCAAAGAAGTTAAACGTATGGTTCTCGAAGACGATATCATACGTTGCATTCGGCTTATATGAATGATTAAATAACATGCCGTATCCTAAAAGGAATGCCGTATGATTTACCCCATACTCAAATGCGTAGTCAGCAAGTAACGTTTTCTCAATATGTTCATGCTGTTCATTCGGATAAGAGATAACTGGTGCAGAATGTATCAACTCACCCTTTTTAATATCACGAGTTGCAAATACACCTCTATTAAATTCTCCATCACTAAGTTCAGAAGTCTTAACTTCGATCATATGCGTCACCTATATAATTCTTTCTTTGAAGTATTTTATCTCGCTATCTGCGAGGTTCAACTAATAATCAGTAGCTATTAGTTAAATTTTATCTCCTTAAGCTTGGCAGAAAACTCATAGAAAAGCAATTAAATTCCTATCAAGTATTCGCTCAAATGAAAAAGAGCACATCATTTGTGCTCTTTTTCAGCGATATTATTTTTCTAAAATATCTTCTAGCAACTTCACTTGCTCACTAACAGTATGTAGCGTCTTCACCGACGTATCATTTCGATTCTTTTCTTCTTCAATACTTGCTAACACTTCTTCCGTAGCTGCAGAAGTTTGCTGAATTACGTTAGAAGCATGTGTCACATCTTTAACGATATTCGTCGTTTTAACTTGGAAATTTTCTTGATGACCAACAATCTCTCTCATTACATCATTAATCGTATCAATAAACTTCCCTAAGTCCGTTACATTCGTTAAAACACTTGCTAACATTTCGTTACACTCTTCTTGTACTCTTTCTGACTTCTCTACCTGCACTTCTACTTTACTTGCTTGATTACTAAACTCCTTCAAAATCCCTTGAATTCTCCCCGCAGAACGATTCGATTCTTCAGCAAGCTTTAACACTTCATTCGCTACAATAGCAAAACCTTTTCCATGTTCTCCTGCCCTTGCAGCTTCAATATTTGCATTTAAAGCTAGCAAACTCGTCTGACTTGAAATATTCGTTATTACATCTACAATTTCATTAATTTGTTTCGATTGTGTCATTAATTCTCTAAATATCGTTCCTGATTGTGAAACAACATCATTTAAACTTTTCATGTTAGCTTCAAAATTTCTTAAAATGTTTACACTACCCTTTGAGATTTCCAAACTTTTATCAACACGCATCGAAGCATTTCTTACTTGAGAGATGATTTGGTCAATATTTCCCTCCATATCATTCAATACTTCTACTGAACGTGACATCATCTCTGATTGTGATTGAGTACCAACTGCCACTTCTTCAAAAGCAAAATTAATTTCACTCATCGACTCCATCGACGTGTTCATATTCTGTCTTAAATGATTGAAATTACTATCTAACTTCACAACAGTTTCCTCAATAAGCCTTTGCGTTTCTTCTAACTCCTGAGCTTTCTTCATCACTGCTTGCTTCTCATCACTTAAACGAGCCAAAAGATTAGAACCAATCTTTGTGACACCCCACATTGCGATTGTTACAATCGCTAACAAGCTTGCAAAATTTGCAGCTTCAGATGATGCTGTATAAGCAAAAAATTGATTTGGCCAATAACTACAAAGTATAAATGTAACAACAACTGCTACCCCGCCAAGAATTAAAATAAGACGTTCACTCAAATAAATAAGTGAAACCGCTAATGTAAAATAGACCATTTGAAATACAGCTGGGCTTTCATTAAATGCTTGTACCATAATGAAAGACATAATAAGTAGCATACATGTCATGATGTATTTATACATCGCTTCCATACTTTCTATAAAAGTAAGCAGCGTTCCAAATACTACGATAGAAATACCACACATCCAAAATGCTATTGCTCTCTCTGTAAAAATATATCCGTAATACCCAATCGCGATTACCCCAAGGAAGAAACTGCAAATCGTGATAAACAGCAATAAATGATTTTTCTGTGATTCTTTCTCAAGGTTAGAAAAACAAGTTCTCTTTAACCACTCCATATATGAAGTCCCACCTTCTCATACGTATCGATTACTTCAGCTTGAATACCGCACTCACTGGGTTATGATCGCTATTTTCAAACTTCAAATCTTTCCCTTGTACATTTACAATTTCAACATTCGGTGAAACGATAAAGCCATCAATAATCGTGACAAAGTTTTCACCTTCCACGTATTTCTTCACATCATCTCTCACAGTCATAACAGACGGATCTACAGCCCACTTAAAGCCACCATCAGTAAAGTCCTTCGGTAACTCTACTAACCACTCAGGACGCTCCTTCACGAACTTCGGATCACTTAACTGAGCGTTAGAAATTAATTGATTCCAGTCTCCGCCCATTATTACATAATCACCATTTTTATAATGTTTGTTCATATATTCTTTTAAATACTCCACTTGTTGCTTTCTAATTTTTCCGCCTTCATCATAAGCAGACAAATGTAAATTTACGAGTCTAACAAATTTTCCATTATTAACAGGAATTTTATGTTCAACAATCGCTCGGTCTAAATCAAATAAACGCTTTGGCCACGGCTCCATTCCTGGTAATTCGAACCTCTTCGCTGTTTGAACTGTATATTTAGAAAACGTACTTAGTCCAGCATCAGCATATCCCATTGGACTTGTGATTGGCACCGGAACCCATTTTGTATCATAGTTCTTTCCGAACGAAGAAGCATAATCAGGCAGTCCTTTTTTCAAAAATTCATGCCCATTTATATCAAATGATCTCATTGATTTTATATCTACTTCTTGTAATAGCGTAAAATCACTATTCTCATTTTGTAAAAACGAAAGCATATTCTTTAAATTCGTTTCCGTTTGTTCTTTACTACTTGAACCAGACCCTTTTCCCCCATCCATAAAGAAGTCTTGATCCTTATCTAGTCCAGCATATCCAATATTAAACGTTGTAACTTTAAATTCGTTTCCATGCGCAATTACGCGCTCCTTATTGTTTTCCACCTTCAAGCTTATAACATCAGCTGGCTGTTCTTTTGTAAGTGTCATATACGCTAAAAACCCACCTACAACTCCCACACCTACTAAAATACATATAAGTACTATTTTTAATAACTTTTTCAAACAAACGACTCCTTTTCTAAAACATACGATTTTATTTTTCTTTATTTTCAGTCAAATAAAAAATGACAGATATACGAAACATTTTATCACACTGAAAACCTTATATCACTATATTTAGTTTATAAGTAATTATTCCCTATCTTAAACGATTAGAGAACTACAAAATACACCAACTTCTTCACTGGAAATCAAACGCAATTTTTAGTACACTATATGTAATAATTATAGGCGATGGAGTTCGCCATAACCGCTGCTTAGCTAATGACTCCTACCAGTATAACTACTGGTAGGAGTCTATTTTTTTGAGCAAGCTATTTAAAGAGGTGAGGAATTTGATTTATATTATCGTCGGTATAGCCGGTATATTAGGAGCCCTTTCTCGTTATTATTTAGGTCTTACTATTCATGAATTTTGGCATCATTCATTTCCATTAGCTACATTACTCATTAACTTAATCGGCTGCTTCTTATTAGCATGGCTGACTACATATGTTGCACGGCTAAACATCTTACCTTCGGAGGTTATCACAGGCATCGGTACTGGATTCATCGGTTCTTTTACGACGTTTTCAACATTTAGTGTAGAAACCATGCAATTAATTAATCATTCTGAATGGAGCATGGCTTTCCTATATGTATCATGTAGCATACTTGGCGGTCTCATTATGTCTGGAATTGGCTATACACTAGGTGATTTCTTAATTAAGAAATCAGTTACGGAAGGAGATCACTTATGATGGAAGCTTTATTAGTGGCAACTGGAGGTTTTTTCGGTGCGATTACACGATTTGCAATTAGCAATTGGTTTAAAAAAAGAAATAAAACATCCTTTCCAATTGCTACATTCCTTATTAATATAACAGGAGCATTTTTACTCGGGTATATAATTGGCAACGGAGTCACTACAGGCTGGCAATTATTATTAGGAACTGGATTTATGGGCGCATTCACAACGTTTTCGACATTTAAATTAGAATCCATTCAGCTTCTCAATCGCAAAAAAATTTACACATCCCTTTTATATGTAAGTACTACTTACATAATCGGTATCCTCTTCGTATTCCTTGGAATGAAGCTCGGTGGAATATAAAAAAGCGACTCTATTGAGTCGCTTTCTTTCATAAGAAGTAAGTCCCGCCATATGGAATGGAAAGTAAACCCGCTGGATACACATCATAATGCACACTTTGCATTGGAAATTGTGAGTATTGCATATACTGTCCTTGCATCATTTGTGCAAAATATGCTTGTTGCTGCATTTGAATCACTTGATTCACAGCATGAATTGTCCCCTGTGCCCCGGCTAGCGTTATAGCCGCCCCTACTTGTCTACCATTATAAAAATAATGATTCATCATTATTCAGCTCACTTATTATTTTTCTTCCATATGGTATGTTTCTATTTCATAGTGAGTATTTTGTCCCGATTGGGAAATCCATCACTAATTAAACTTCACTTTATCTATTACTTTTTCTCAGCTTTGAAGTAATACATCCAAATAGTAATACACCAATACCACTAAAGAACAATACATAACTTACTGGTACTAGGAAAAAGAAAGGTTCTTCAAGAAATCCATCCGCTCCGACTTTACTGTTTGAAGCATGTATAGTTAAAGAAATAATCGCTAAGATCATGAAAGAAATAGCTACTACGTATTTATTTTTCATTTTACATTCTCCTCTATTCATATAATTCTTCTTAATTAACATCATATTATCCAAAACAAAATCATTAGTCAATAATATTTTATCGTTTTACAATAAATTATTATTGACTAAAATGAAAAATAAAAGGTTTATGAAGCATCTTAAATTGCCTCACAAACCTTTTATAGACAATAAATATTTACACTTCAAACTTCCTGCTTAATACAACATACATTGCGCAAAATAGTACGAATATCCCAGCATAAATTAACAAAACCTCTACACTAAACACATCAGCCAAAGGACCAAATATAATCATCCCTAAAGGTAAAGCACATGAATTCGCAATCTGTACGAGGCTAAACATTCTGCCATGCATAACTGGATCTACTTTCTCCTGCAATAACACAGTAACTGGCGTATTAAAACATGGCATTGTTATACCAATTAAAAAATTAAAGACTAAATACATAATAAATACCGGTGCAATTCCTAGTCCTACCATAAGCAGACCATATAACGCACAGGCCAGCGCTGTTGTATGCATACGATTACGGAAACCACCCCATACTGCAATCAGTACGCCACCAGCTGCTGCACCAGCACTAAAGGTCATCTCACTAGCAGTAAGTCTCCACATTTCCGCCCCGAAGGAACGAGTCACCATTAAAGGTGTTAAAAAGGCGGCTGGACTTATTAAAATCATAATAATGATTAATAAAACGAGTAGCCTTTTCATACATACATTTTCTTTTAAATAAGCAAACCCTTCTTTTATACCTTGTAGATTAGATTTTTGCTTACCCCCTACATTCACATGTCCTTCCACTTGAATGATAAACATAATACTAATTCCGATTATAGCTGTAATAACATCAATAAAAAATGTTGTTTCAATGCTAGTAACAGAAAGAATTGCGGCACTTACCGCCGGTGAAAGAAACATAATTAAAGATGTAATACTACTATTTATCCCATTTACTTTCATAAGATAATCTTTCGGAACAATTTGTGGAATTAACGCATTCACAGCCGGCGTTTGTACACCTGTACCAGCTGAGCGAATGAGTAATACTATAAACAGCATCCAAATACTTTTATATCCTGTTAAAAATAAAATTGCCAAAATTAACGTAGCAATCGCTATAATCCCATCCGATAACATAATCATCTTTTTACGGTCATAACGATCAATCCACACACCAGCAAATAAAGATATCGCAATTTGTGGTAGAAAACCGCAAACAGTTGAAATGGTCAACATCGCCCCTGATGATGTTGTAAGGGTGATATACCATATAATCGCGTATTGCACGAGAGATGAACCGAACAACGAAATAGTTTGAGCGGTCAAAAATAATATAATGTTCATTCTCCAATTATTTTCATGCATATGTTTCACACCCCCTTAACTAATCCCGTCTCTATATTGAAAATACTATCCGCCCAATCAAGATAAAAACTCGCTTCATGAGATACGAGTATAATGCTGCCCTTAAACTGTATTAACGCCTTTCGCAAAGCTTCCTTCGCTTCTGCATCTAAATGATTCGTCGGTTCATCTACAATTAAAAAATTACAAGGTGATAATAACAATCCACACAGTTTCACCTTCGATTGTTCACCACCACTTAACGTACGAATTTCTTGCGAGACATGAGTATCTTTCACACCACACGCAGCTAAATGATGGCGTATTTCCTTCATATTCAGTTTAGGAAACTGTTCTGAAATAATTTGAAGCAGCGTTAAAGAATCATTGCTCCAATTTAAATCTTGCTCATAATATCCAATCTTTATTTGCTCTGAGAAGTGAAATTCTCCAGCAATACTAGCAATAGTGCCAACAATTGTTTTTAATAAAGTAGATTTCCCTACTCCATTGAATCCTGTAATAACAAGTTTTTGCCTACCCATTACTGAAAAATTCAATTTTGGTAAGAGAGCAAAGTCATAACCAACTTCGAGATTATTAACCTCAAGAACTGTTTGAACTGAAATAGGAAGTTCCCGAAAATGAATAGACGGTTTATGGGTAAAACTTGGTGGCGCAATTCTTTCCATACGTTGCAACTGCTTTCTACGTCCTTGTGCTATTTTTGAATTCACTCCAGCAATATTTCTACGAATATACTCTTCCGTTTTTTCAATTTTCTTCTGTTGTGCATGGTATTGGCGAATATAATCTTTTCGCAAATGCTCCTTTTGTCTTACAAAATCTGAGTATTTTCCGTAATACTTCTTAACTGTTCCAAACTCTACATCACATATGCAAGAAGTCACTTTTTCCAGAAAATCAAAATCATGTGACACTACAATAAACGCCCCTTCAAAATTCATTAAATAATTAGCAAGCCACTCCACATGCTCCTTATCAAGAAAATTCGTCGGTTCATCTAGTAATAAAATAGTCGGCTCTTCTAATAAAAGCTTCGCTAAAATTACCTTTGCACGTTGTCCTCCGCTTAATTCACCAATAATACGATCCATCCCGATAGCATCAATACCTAAACCAGCTGCCACCTTATTCGTTATACTGTCTACCGAATAAAAATCACGAGCCTCAAGCTGTTCTTGAATCTCTGCCGCTTTTAATAGTTGATTCTCATCTCCAGTCCTAGCACTTTCTTCATATAACTTGTTCATTCTATCTTCCATTTCATACAAATCATAAAAAGCTCTCTTTACATATTGTGAAATGGTATAGCCCCCATCAATTTCTGCGTATTGATCCAGATGTCCAATTTGAATATTAGGTTGCCACTTTATATCTCCTTTATCAGGAATGATTTCTCCAATCAATATTTTCATTAACGTGCTTTTTCCTGCACCATTCTGTCCAACAATCCCCATATGTTCTCCTTTATGCAAACTAAAAGAAGCATTTTCATATAAGGCTTTATCTATAAAACTATGTGATAAACTTTCAACTTTAAGTAAACTCATTCGTATTCCTCTTTTCCTGAAATTAAAAAAAGCAGAGAGATAGCGTCATTCGACACTAGCCCTCTGCTTCGTGGTTTTTCCTATACTACTCCAATTTATAGTAAAAGCTCATTGGAATAATATACACAAAGGGCCATAGACAAAGCATTGTCTATGGCCCTTAATCTATTTTATACATCGACTTACAAACCGTAACCAAATAAGCATAGATAAACTATACTTTTTTAGAAAAGTTATTCAGCCGATGAATATAGGGGATTTATGCCCCTTGATTAAGCTCCGTACAACGCTTCACCGTATACATTTGTGCGGAGCAAAGTTTTCTAATGAGTTTTACAAATTTTATATAAAGCATGTTCTGCACCTTCCTTAATACTTAAAAGGGATTTTAGCATACGGTTTTGCGAAGCGTCAACATTACTTCCAAATCATTCAACTACTTACTTTCAAAATATTGCTTCTGAAACATACACATTCTTATCGCATTATGATAGTTACCATCAACGAAAAACTCGTCGAGAAGCTCACCTTCTACCATAAATCCAACCTTTTTATAAACATGCACAGCCTTTTCGTTTTCTTTATCGACAACTAAATATATCTTATGCATATTTAAGACAGCAAAGGCATAACCCATCGCTAAACGCGTCGCTTCTGCTGCGTAACCATGCCCCTGATAATTTGGATCAATAATAATTTGGAATTCTGTTCTTCGGTGAATATAATCAATCTCCACTAACTCAACCAATCCAACCATTTCATTATCTTTCTCAACGATAAATCGGCGTTCACTTTGATCGTGTATATGTTTATCATACAAGTCCTGCAATTCTACAAAGGCCTCATAAGGTTCTTCAAACCAATACGACATAATATGCGCGTTATTATTCAGTTCGTGTACAAACTTTAAATCTTCTCGTTCTAATGGACGTAACTTCAATTCCTGACTCATTTCTATAACCTCCAAGTAAAAGAAACCTCTTCACTTAATTTCTCAATTTTTTTCAATTTCAAACGCCCTAATTTCATTGTAAACTTTCAAGTAACTTGAAGGTCAAGGTGAAAAGAGTAGTAGTGCAAACTTATGTCTGCACTACTACTCTTTTCTCAAATCTCTCATATTCGATATGTATAAAGCAATGACTAAAACAAGAATGGATCCCGCATATAATAACGTCTCCATCGGTTCCTCATGAGATACAATAATTAACCGAATTAATGCCGTAATTCCGATATAAATAAAATAACGTAACGGGAAATGATAGTTCGATTTAAAATACTTAATAATTAATGCAATAAACTCGAAGTATAAGAAATATACGATGATACTTTCAACCAATTTATACGATGTATATTTCTTTGTTGAAAAGATGTATTGAATAAATGTGATAGTCTCATTAATTAAAAAGATAGATAAGACAATGGATAATATAATTAGCGCTATATTTAATATCCATTGCAAAACACTAGCTATAAGATGATCGATATTAAATGACTTCATTTTCTCTTTAAACTCCCCTTCGTATACGTACGTATTTATTATAGCAAAATTATCATTGGAAAGAAGTTAAATCATATATTCGTCCTTTGTTGTTGCCAGTGTAGGGAAGATTTAGTGTGTGGAGAATTCTGTTTACAACCATACCCGACGAAACATGGAGAAACTCTTTCAAATTACCGTTCGTACATGTCGTACTAATGAGCAATGCATAATCTCGTATAGCATCCTCATGTGCCACTTTTGAAAAATCTTTACAACTTGTACAACGCCAGCCCTTCTTCACTTTAACCATTGGAATAACTAAGCATTTCTCACATTGTACTCCATTTAACAACTCCTCTTTTTCTATTTTATATTGCTCAAGTGTATTTTGTTGAAGTGGAGAATGCTCCGTTATTATTTGATGAATGAGCCTATCTACATTATCTATAACTTTTCTTTTATATTTACTTTCAAACCACTTTATTTTATGAGGTAAATTTGCACTATGAATAATTGTATGAAGAAGATTGTCATCTGAAGATTTTATAATGGTACGAGGCGAGCTAATAACAACAAGGGACTCAATTGGAAGACTAGAGGAAAATCCATGTAAGCTTAACCATTTTTTTAGTTGTATTTCTTGCCTTTTTATTTGTAAAACCGGATCTGGAAATCCCTCTGAATTTCCTTCTGTTATTCGGATAAGTTGATTAAACTTTGTATCAAATATTAATGTACCTGCTATATTTTTTATCTCAAGAAAAAGAAGAAACTTTGTGGAAAGGATAATAGTATCAATTTGAAAGTATTTATCATAATTAGATAAGCGAACATCATGTAAAATACTATACTCTTTCTCAGAAATAAAACTAAGTGGATAATCAATCGATTGCTCCCCTTTATACCCCGCCATGTGTTTTGCCAAGTTTTCTCCAATTAAATTTCGTTTCGGATGATGTACAGGTAACCTTCTAAGAAGTGCTTCTAACTGTCTTATATAAATCGGCATTTTTCTTTCTTTCACAATCACCTCAAACACCCCTTTACAAATATATCAACGATTTTTTCAATATATCTATCATAACTCACAATATATCAACGATTTTTCCAATATATCGATTGGTCGACAATATCCGACAATACCTCACTCCAATTACTCACAGCATATCCTAGAAAAACACCTTCAGCAAAAACTTAAAATCGCATTTCCTCATAAAAAAACCATAACCTGCTCCTCCAGCAAAGTTATGGTTTTTACCTTATAATGCCACTCTACCTATAACTTTGCCGTGAATTCCACAAAATCCATTTGTACTTATACCAACTTTCACTTTTTTCACACTGAAACTATATACCTCAAAATCGTTTCATAATGTTATTACTTCAGCATAGCTACAATTTATATAATAACGGTACAGTACAAATAACGTGCTGAATCACTAAGTATGGGGGAATAACGATGAACGAAGCATTACTATTAGTCGACATACAAAATGATTACTTTAAAGGCGGCAATATGGAATTACATCTACCTGAAAAAGCCATCCAAAAAGCGAAAGAAGTATTGAGAGTGTTTCGTGAAAAACATAAAACAATTATTCATGTACAACATATTGCGAACAATGAAGGAGCTACCTTCTTCCTCCCCGAGACAGTAGGTGCTCAAATTCATGATGATGTACAACCGATCGCTAATGAAAGAGTCATACAAAAACACCACCCTAACAGTTTTTTAAGAACAAATTTATTACAAACATTAAAAGAAGAGAAAATAGACCAACTAGTCATTTGCGGTATGATGACTCATGTATGTATTGATGCAACAGTACGGGCTGCCAGTGATTTAGGATTTCAATGTATTGTAATTGAAGATGCTTGTACAACAAAAGATTTAGAATTCCAAGGAAATCTAATCCCAGCAGTACACGCTCATCAATCGTTCATGAGCGCATTAGAGTTTGGTAATATTTACGCAGAAGTCATGTCAGCAAAATGTTTTATAAACAAAAACAAATAAAGAATTACAGTTCCATATGAAAAAAAGAAAGAATAAATATCTTATTCTTTCTTTTTTTCATATGTCTTAATGACAGTGTTTATACGATAATCACCATAATGTAAAACATCTGCAAGCGTCTCTTCTAATTGCTGATGCGAAGATGTGTGAAGAATCATGATATAACACCCATCGCCACTTATACGATACATTTCAGTAATTACGTCTGTTTTTTCGAAAAAACTTTGAATTTGAATATGATAATGTGGTGCATACAAAAATAGCGTAACAAACGTCATAATGGATCCTTCCAGCTTAGCTCTGTCGATATCTATCGTATATTTTTGAATGACACCTGCCTCTTCTAATTTGTTAATTCGTTTTCCAACGGCTTGGCCAGTCAAATGTACTATCTCTCCAATTTCCCTCCAGTTCATTCTAGCGTTTTCTTGTAGTAACTGTATAATTTTAAAATCTGTTGAATCAAACATGGACATCCCCTTCCTATATGAAGCGACTTCTATAAAATCTTCATTTCCCATACAGTTCAGCTCAAAAATTTTGCACTACAATCGATTAACTCTATTAGGAATTACATTATTGTTAACGGCTTTCCTTCTTCTTTACAATGTATTTTTTTGATTACTCGTAGGCATCAGAAACAACTTTGGTAAATATTCGAAAGATCCCTGCAGCAAGCTAGCGATTGCTTTTTTATAAATATGAAAATTTTTTAGGAATTAGTTTATCTTTTTTTAATGTTTTATTTAGAGGGAGTTTATACTCTGGGATTAACATAATAAACGTAGCAACTAAGTTCATTGATTCAACCTAAATCTTTTCATATAACAAAGATTCAGAAGGATGAACTACTACTATAATCACAAACCGTACTACTTAAAACCATGTGAATAACATGAAAATCATACAATGAGGAGACGATAAAAAATGAACAAAAAAACGAAAGCACTATCATCAATACTGCTCGGATTCACATTAGCATTAACAGGGTGTGCTGGTACTAAAGCCGAAGAAAATCACGGTAAACAAAAACAAGAACAAGCTGCTAAAGAGACGAAAAAGGAAAACAAGTTAACGAAAGGCCAAAAAATGGCTAACATTCTTAGCGATACTAATTGGCAAGGTACAAGAGTATATGACAAAGATAAGAATGACTTAACAAAAGAGAATGCAAACTTCATTGGCCTTGCAAAATATGATGCGAAGTCCGGCAGATATGAATTCTTTGATGCTAAGACAAGTGCAAGTCGTGGCGATAAAGGAACTTTCTTCGTCACAAATGATGGGAAGAAGAGAATATTAATTTCAGAATCAATGAAGTATCAAGCTGTTGTTGACATGACAAAACTAAATAAAAATGTATTTACTTATAAACGAATGGGGAAAGACGCTAACGGTAAAGATGTAGAAGTTTTCGTTGAACATGTTCCATATAAAGAAAAAGAACTTTCTTTCACTGATCCGGACAAGCAACTGAACACTACTACAGGCGATATTGTTAAAAATGTTGATGGAGATAAAATTTTAGGCGGCACCCTTTGGCATGGAACAAAGGTATTAGATGAAGCTGGTAATGATGTAACACAGTTTAATTCTAATTTTATAAGTCTAGCAAAATTTGATGACAAGGCTAATAAATACGAGTTCTTCAATAGCGAAACAGGTCAAAGCCGCGGTGACTATGGTTACTTCGATGTTGTACACGAAAATAAAATAAGAGCTCATGTATCAATTGGAAATAATAAATATGGTGCGGCTCTTGAACTTACTGAACTGAACAATAAGAAATTTACGTATAAAAGAACTGGTAAAGACCAATCTGGTAAAGACATAACTATATTCGTTGAACATGAACCTTATAAAGGTGATGTTAAACCACAATTTAGTTTTTAATTAGTTTGATTAAAAATCCTGTACTGAACTACAGGATTTTTCTTATGAGTCTACTTTTTATATTCGAAACATGAATTAGCTGTAAACGAAAAGAAGCATAAGCTAACCAAAACGGTCATCTTATGCTTCTTGTTACAACTAGGATCAACCACTACAGCTCTCCAATTACTTTCGTTAGCTTTTGAAGCGCTGATAAAAAATTTGTTAATTCTTCAGGTGATAAACTTGCATAATATTTTTCAGAAACTTGTTGCATATATGCATCCATTTCTTTTTTATATAACAAGCCTTTCTCCCCTAATTCAACTGAAAATGCACGTTTATCTTCTGCATGCTGCCTTCTGAAAATGTATCCGTCCATTTCAAGTTTTACTAACTGTTGACTAATGGCACTCTTCGTTACATTCATTTTTTCTGCTAGCTCTTTAGGGGTGGATGATGGATAACGAATAATTAATGTTAATAACGTATATTGCTGATTATTTAAATTGAAATTCGTATAGGATCTTTCTTTCGTTTCAAGTACTATCCATAGTTCTTCAAGTGTTTGATTGATTTCCTCAGCTATATTTTTATTTATCATACTTGTCTCCCTCACCTTTTCTTCTCCAATTTTTCGGGTTTAAATACTTTTTATATTTTGCCACCACTTCTTTCCCGACAAAGACAGCACCTATTAAAAATAGAATTTCTCCTATTACTATACATCCTGGAATGACAACGGCCTTTATCTGAGTCGAAAGTGAAGTAAATGGTATGATTAAAGCACTCGCCCACAGTAGAACGTATATGATTAGAAGCCCTATTCCAAATTTAAAAAGAAATGGCTTTTTTGGCTTATTTTCGTTTGAAACTATTTCTTTTCCCATTTCAAAACCTCCAAATATAGTTTAGTTTAGTTTAGTTTAGTTAACTAAACTAAACTATATATTAATATTGGTTCCATTGCAAGACTTTAAATTGCATCTAATAAAATTAAACTTTCTGGAAGCGTAAGTTGACTGTAAATAAAATGTATTTTGAACTGTAATATTGCCATAAAGCATAGTTAGAGCACTACTATACCTCAAGCACTGCTATCCTTTTTCATCTTAACCGATGAATGTTTTTTCGTGCATAATAAAAAAATAAAAAATTTCTGTCACAAAACTCGCTGTTCCGGGTTCTCTATAATATAGGCATCAAATGAGAGTGAGGTTTTAACTGACATGTTAAAAATAAAAAAGGAAGAAAGGCCTGTTTCGGATGTGACATTTGAAGATTTGTTTAAACAAAACTATGTTTACGTTGTGAAACAGATCGTATGGATTGTCAAAAGTCAGACTATCGCTGAAGAATTAGCCCAAGAAGTATTTTTACAGCTATATCGCAACGATTGGAAGAGTATTGAACACTTACCTGGATGGCTAATAAAATCTTCTACTTATGTAGCCTATAAATATCTACGATCTGAAAAACGGCATCAGGCGAGAGTAGATAAAACCATACAATATCATGAAGTACAACATATTTCATCATTAGATGATGACTGGATTAGAAAAGAGGAAATTACAAAGGTCCAAATGGTACTCAGTAACATGAATGAACGAGATCGAACCATTTTATTGATGAAATTTTCTGGTTTTCAGTATAAGGAAATTGCAGAAGTGCTTCAAATCGACATATCTTCTATTGGAACATTATTGGTCCGAGCCAAACAAAAGTTTCGTAAGATTTATAAACAATTAGAGGAGGCTTAATAAATGAATTGTTATGATGTGGGATTTATTCAAGCATATATGGATGGGGAATTACCTTATGAGACAAGAAAAGAATTCACAAAACATTTAGATACGTGTAACGCATGCCAAGACTTATTACTAGAAATTAGTAAATTAAATCAATGGGAAACTGTCATGTTAGAGGAAGAAATAGTACATTCATCAAAAGAAATCAAAATTGATGTAGACCAAGCGTGGCAAGCATTTGAAAATCGCGCAAAATTAGAAAATGTTTCTTATATCAATCAAAAACCTGAACAGAAGAAGGGATTATTTACAAATATGAATAAAAAATCAAAACGTTTCATGTATATAGCAGTAGTGGTAGCAGGGCTTTTTTCAACAGCCATGATTCCACAAGTGCGAGTAGCAGCTACGAATGTTGCCTCCTATTTTTCCAATGAAATTTCAAATGATACGATTATAAACGAAGGAAGAGACATTGAAAATGGTCAATTCATTCCGATTGATGAAAAAATTACAGATCAAGGTGTTACGGTACATTTGAAAGAATTATATGTAGCAGATTCACGTATATCCATTCATTACAAAATTGAAAAAGAAAATGGAAATGTAGTACCGTTTGAATTTGATACAACGGGGTTACAACTTGAAGATGACGGCAAAGTAAATGGTCAACAAGATTACAACCCAACTTATAAGGAAAATGAATACTTCTCACAATTAGCATTTATTCAAGGAGCAAATGGTGGACCCTTCGAGCTAAAAGCATCAGGTGAAGAATTAAAGCATATAGGTGTTCGTGATAAGGATAGACCAGAAGGTGTTATTACATTTATGGAAGGTCCTGAAGGGAAAGATTCCTTCAAACAACCACTTACATTAGATGTCAATATAAGCAGGATTGGAAAAGTAACTGGTTCTTGGAAAGGTCAACTTCAAATTGATCCTACCAAATTGAAAAAATAAATTAAATTCAAATGAAAAAAAGAATAGAACGATGCGTATCCAATACCATGCTTATATTCTTCCTTGTGTTACTTACATTTATTTCATACATGATTTCTACTCTATCATTTTTAATTTCATAATCATAAAAAGGTAGTATAGAAAGTAGCTGGTTCCTTAACATACAGGGAATCAGCTACATTTTGTCCAAACGCACAATGTTCTTTTTTCGTATGATGCCCCTACATGCAAAACTTACATAAAATCTAGATGAACTCCAAATAAACTCCAGATACTTATTTTATGCTAAATATAATCTTAAGCAAGGAGGTAATAAAAAATGTTTAAAACATTATTAGCAGGAACACTTTTAAGTACAGGATTATTAGCGGGTGGTGCAGTAGATACAGAAGATGTGAAAACGAGCAAACTAGAATCGAATGAAAAAATAGAATGGAGACAAATAAATAAAAGTGAAAAAGAATCCGCAAAAAAGATGGACAAAGGTACAAAAATTGATCAAAATCAACCAATGTCAGTTACAACAAGTGTAGATGGAACAACAACTTCTTCGCCAATCCATAATTCACCTGAAGACGCAGTGCCAGCAATTCCTAACGAAGATGTGAAATCTAACTATAATCAAATCTTTGAAATGCCTGAGGACACTAAATCAAAACCTGCACATGATTCTTCTAAATAAGCTATAAAATGAAATAGGATCATACCCTCAAATAAGTAATAATAGAATCCCTGTTGCATACAGCGCAGGGGTTTTGATGTTAAAAAATTTCCCTTCACTAGTCAAAGGCAAATAATGAAAAAAGAAAAATCAGATGTAAAATAATCAATAATTATTAAAAACAAATAAAAGGAGTATCTCTTATTTAATAAGAGATACTCCTTTTATTTTTGGAAACATGTCTTAGCCACAAGCAAAAAGAACTATAAACTTGCATAAAGTTTATTTTAACTTCCCTATTGATAGGTTAACACGGTAATTCCCATATTTTAATAGTCGTCCTAGAAAGTTATCCAATTCTTCATTGGAGGCAAAATGTGTTTTTAATAAATAACATCCGTCACCACTTATACGATGTACTTCAGAAATCCCTTCTTCTCCTTGAAAGAAATTCATAAACTCTTGATGGTTAGCTGTTGTTACGAACAGAGTAACAAACGCAGTCACTACTTGTCCTAATTTGATTCGGTTTATTGCGATTGTGTATTGCTCAATAATCCCTAAATCCTCTAACCTTCGAATTCGATTTCCTACCGCCTGTCCCGTCATATGTATTTTTTGACCAAGTTCTTTCCATTGTATTCTTGAGTTTTCTCCTAATAATTTCAGTATCTCAAAATCTGTTTGATCAATGATATAAACCAATCCTTTCACCGTGAAAGTAGAAAGCCAGAAAGTGTTTCGCCAGCTTATTCTGCTTATCGATACAATTCACTATACTTAGTTTATCCTCTTACATCACATTGTTTATCAGTTATATTCACTTATAACATAGAGGACGCAACAAAAAAATACATCTAGATTTAAAGGAGGTTACAAATATGTTATTACAAGAAATCCTATCGTTCAATGAACAATTTGTAGAAAATAAGGAATACGCTCCTTTTGAAGCGACAAAAATGCCTAAAAAACGTATGGTTGTTGTTTCTTGCATGGATGCTCGTTTAATTGAGCTACTTCCAAAAGCTTTAGATATACACGATGGTGATGCAAAAGTTATCAGAAATGCAGGTGGTAAAATTGCTTCTCCTTTCGATAGCGTTATGCAAAGTGTTATAGCATCAGTATATGATCTAAATGCAGATGAAATCTTTCTTATCGGACACCATAAATGTGGTGCAAGCCAAACTAATCCAAAAGGAACAATTCAAAAAATATTAGATCGTGGAGTAGCTTCATCCGAAATTTTATCAGCAATTGAATATGCTGGTGTTGATCTTGAAAAGTGGTTATTTGGATTCGATGATGTCTGCGATTCAACTCAAGCTAATGTTGATTTAGTAAGAAATCATCCACTTATTCCAAAAGATGTTCCTGTACATGGTTTAGTCATTGATCCTCACACAGGTAAATTAGATTTAGTAGTTGATGGATATAAAACATTAAATGGTATGAAAAATTAATTATTACTCAAATGAAGGGAAGTTATTAAATATGAATAGACAAGAAGCTACGCAAAAAATTATGGAAGCAAAAATTGCAAAAGGTTTAACATGGGAAGAACTTTCAAAAGTAAGCGAAAACTCTGAGACTTGGGTTGTAACAGCATTATTAGGACAAGCTACAATGACACGTCCGGAAGCAGAAAAAATCGGTAAATTATTAGAATTAGATGAGGAAGTGGTTCAGGCATTAACAGTAGTTCCACTTAGAGGTCAAGTAATGCAAATGCCTCCTACTGACCCAATCTTATATCGATTATATGAAATGATGTTACAATACGCACCAACTCTTAGAGAATTAATCTTAGAAAAAGCTGGCGAAGGTGTAATGAGTGCAATTAACTTCAATCTAGGTGTGGATACACAAGAAGATCCAAAAGGTGGCGATCCTCGTATCGTTATTACACTTAACGGTAAATTCTTACCATTCCGTACATGGTAATTAATTTTAAATCTATATATATATTTAAAATAATTTTATAGATTTACAAAATCCATCCTTTTTAATCTAACTGTATAGAGAGGATGGATTTTTACTATGAGATTCTTTTTCGACAAAGGAGAATAATATGAACAAAAAATACTTTAATACGAGCTTTAGTATTCTACAGTGGTTTGTGTTTCTATTAGCAAATGCAATTGCATTGCCTATCATTATTGGTGGCATATTTCATTTATCAATAGAAGATATCTCAACATTAATGCAGCGAACTTTTTTAGTCGTGGGAGTAAGTTCATTTATACAAGCATGGTTTGGGCATCGCTATCCCATAGCAGATGGTCCAGCAGGTTCATGGGTAAGTATATTTGTCATACTGGGACAAGTAGCTATGCATCAGGGACAAAGTGCAAAAGACGTGTTGCAACTTTTAGAAAGCGGGTTAATTATTGCCGGTATATTACTCTTCGTACTTGGTATAACAGGGCTTGTGCATCGAATCTTACGTTTATTTACCCCTTTAGTTACAGGAACTTTTCTTTTAATCTTAGCACTTCAGCTTAGTGGTGTGTTACTAAAAGGAATGATGGGATTACAAGAATCTGTAACTCATCCTGATTATACAACAACTACTATTGCACTCTTTGTTTTTACCATGATTACCTTCTTATCAATTAAAGGGAAAGGCTGGATGAAAAGTTACGCTGTGTTACTTGGCATTTCATTTGGTTGGCTTTTGTATGCTTTATTAGGAAAATCGTCTCATATGCCTTCACACACACCGTTAGTTAAGTTACCACAGATATTTGCTTGGGGCATGCCTAGATTCGATATTGGAATGACTCTAACTGCAATTTTATTTACATTTCTTTTAGTTGCAAATACGATTGCTGCTATTTCGGCTGTAAAACAAGTGGCTCCATTATCTAAAGAAAATGAAAAGCAAACACTGAACCGTGGTGTATGGGTCGGAGGTATATCACATATTATCTCGTCGTTGTTTTCTACAATTGGAATTGTACCATTACCTGCATCAGCAGGATTTATTCAACTAACAGGACAAAGAAAAGTGAAGTCATTCCTTATAGCAAGTCTCATATTAGCAGGAATTTCTTTTATTCCCTCAATTGTAAGCTTTATATCCTTACTTCCAGGCCCTATTGCTAATGCTGCACTTTTAGCAACATTTGTCCAAGTAATAGGCCTTTCATTTCAATCAATTTTACGTGAAGAATTAAATCAACGCCGATTAACTATATTAGGAATTACATTATTAATCAGTTTAGGAATAATGTTTCTTCCAGAAAGTGCATTTAGCGGTATTCCTTCTTCCTTACAATATGTTTTAAGTAACGGATTACTCGTAGGCACTATGATCAGTATTCTGCTAGAACAGTTTTGGAAAGAGTAAAGGGTTTATACAATGCAATAATACTCCTTGCTCAGTCCTAACAAAAAGGGATCACACCAGACGGTTGATCCCTTTGGTTTTATAATAATCTCTCTTATTTTTCTACAATATCTTTTGCTTATAAAGCTTTATGTTAACACAGCTATTGGTTAGCTTGTCCTGACATATTATGAATTTCCGTTCAATTTATCTAAGATACTCTTATCTATTTTTGTTTGATCCACTTTAGCTATTTTAGAAACAATCCCACGGCGATCTTCCCAATCAATCAAATAATATTGATTTTTTTCCAATTTATTTTGCACGGAAACTTTCAGTTTTCTTTCTTCCCCTTTTTTATCGTACACCTTCTCATCGTAAACATGATACGTAAGAATTTCTCCATTACTCAATTTTTCGTTTTCTACTGTAGAATCAGTCATTACCTTTACATAATATTCTTTAGTTGAATAGTACCCATTACCTGATTTCAGATAGTAGAAAGCACCTCCTATTATAGCTAATAACACAAAAATCCTAATGATCCATTTCATATGATAATACCTAACCTTTCTATCCTACTTGTAAAATTTATATTCATTCACATATAAATCTTCCTTACTTTAAGTATGCTTTATCTAAAAAGAGGGTACAATCCAGTTTCCTTACACCCATATTACACTTTTGTAATCCTATCATTTTGGATTAAAACATTTTTATCATTTTACAAAGCAAGCATAATTTTTTCGCAAGCAAAAAGAACCATACCCCTGCCAACCTGGAAAAGTTATGGTTCTTATCATATAAAATTGTAATTTGAATATTATTGCCGTAAACGCCAATCTCACAGGATTATTTGCATAAGGTGTTCAGCAATTTTGTCTCCACTTATCTTTTTATTTTTTTCTTTTCTACCAGGGCTGCCGCCCACATTTTAACGAAAATATACGCTAAGGATTATCTTGCAGCGTAACAAGCTACTTCTCCCTTAAATGTAGACACACTATACCGAATCTTAACTACATCACAACTTCTTATATGAGAACGGACGAAACCTACTTTGTCTAACACAATTGTGTTAGCTTATGAGTGGATAACCAAACCAGAATATAATGATTCCCTTACATTCACCGTCCGAGTGTTCAACACGTCGCTGGATTGGGAGTAATGACATATCTGTGGAGCTATTACCAACAGCCAGAAAAATTAAGAGTTATCATGATGGGCAATCGCATAAAAAAAGCTGCTGCCTATAAAATACAGACAGCAACTTCAACTAGAGTAGCTAGCATAATTTACGCAAGCTACAGTATACATTTTGTAACTAATAAACAGCGATTGGCCCATAGGGACCATTGATAATTTCTATTTTTGTTTCAAAAATATCTGTCAAAAGTGTTGGGTCCATAACCTCTTCTACTGTTCCAAAAGCAGCAATTTGCCCATCTTTCATAGCACAAATTTTGTCAGAGTATTTAGCAGCAAAATTTATGTCATGCATAACAGTCAAAATTGTTCTTCCGAATTCATTAGCTGCACGTCTCAAATGCTCCATCATTTGAACAGAACGAGCAACATCAAGGTTGTTCAAAGGTTCGTCCAAAAGTACATATTCCGTCTCTTGGCACAATACCATCGCTACATATGCCCTTTGTCTTTGACCACCAGAAAGCTCATCTAAATATCTATTCTCTAAATTAGTTAAATCCAAGAAATCGATATATTTAGAAATAATAGCTTCATCCTCTTTCGTTAATCTTCCCTTTGAATAAGGAAAACGCCCAAATCCAACTAGTTGCCTAACAGTAAGCCTAGTTACAAAATGATTTTCTTGTCGTAATATAGTCAAAACCTTTGCTAAGTCTTTTGATTTGGATTCAGAAACATCCATATTTGCTACTTGAATGTGACCTTCATCCATATCTAAAAGTCTTCCAATCATCAAAAGTGTCGTGGACTTTCCAGCGCCATTTGGTCCAATTAAAGAAGTAAAGCCTGCTTTTGGTATTTCAATATCCAAAGGTCCTATTTTTACCTTATCACTATAGAACTTTTTAACGTTATCAATTTTTATCATAAAGCCCTCTTCCTTAAAACTATAGTTAAGAATATGATTCCACCAAATAATTCAATAATAACTGAAACCACACCTTGAGCATGGAATACATGATACATTAAAAAGTATGCACTCGTCATTATCAAAAATCCTATAGCAAAAGCCATTGGAAAAATATATCTATGATCATAAGTTGACGCCGCCTGATAACTCAAAGTTGCTACTAAAAAGCCGTAGAAAGTAAGTGGCCCAATTAGAGCTGTTGAGATGGACATTAAAATAGCTACTAATACAAGCGTATAAATTACACTAGGTTGATATTTAACCCCGAAAGAAGTAGCAACATCCTTTCCTAGTGACAAAACATTCAAATTCTTAGAATGAGCAAAAATCAATACTGCTACAATTATGATCATAGGAATTACAATAGGAAAATATGCAGGATCTGCATGATTAACAGAACCAAATAATCTTGCTTGTAAAATATCAAATTCTGAAGGCGCAAGTAGTTTTCTCATAAAAGTTGACACAGAATTTAGCCCGGTACCAATAATAATTCCAACTAAAAGCATAAGTTGTAAATTCCCGTATTTACCGGAAAGTAACCATCCATAAAGTATCAAACTCATGAAGACCATAACAACAACTTGGAATAAAAATGATCCAATTCCATTAAAATTTATTAACGCACTAGCACCAAAGAAGAATACTGTACTCGTTTGAATTGCTGAATAAAGTGATTCGAAACCTAAAAGTGAAGGAGTAATAATTTTATTATTCGTAATAGATTGGAAAGCAACTGTCGACAAGCTATGGCAAACCGCAGCAATAATCATTGCAACAATAGCTACTATCCTTCTCTTAACAACTGGGATAAAAGAAGGTGAATCTATCGGAACTGGATTGTTATACACTAAAAGTCCATATGAAGAAAGGAGACCTAAACCAATCAATGTTATCAATAAAATCCAATAACGTCTTGCTTCCTTCTTAGAACGAAAAGCGCTAGCTGATCTACTTTCATTATGAAGGCTAGAATCGATTTCGACATTTTCTTTATTTCTATATTCTAATGTGATCATCGTAGCCTCCTTGGTTTTCTTTGTCTCAATAAAATAGTAATAAACACGACTGCTCCCACTGTTGCAAGTATTAAAGAAACAGGTAATTCAAAAGGCTTTATAATTGTTCGAGAAATGATGTCACAGGCAGTTATTGACCCCATTCCGATCACACAAACCCAAGGTAAATTACTCCTAAGATCATCACCTCTAAACATTGAAACGATATTTGGCACAATTAATCCTAAGAAAGGTAAGTGTCCAATAACAGCTGCAACAATTCCAACTGCAACAGAGATAAGACCAGTCCCACAAAGAACAATTCTATTGTAATTAACTCCAAGGCTTGTTGCGACATCTTCTCCTAGTCCAGCTAAAGTCAATCTATTAGCATACATAAAAATAAGAAAAGTAATGATAACAATCAGCCATAAATATTCATATCTTCCCACTTGAATGTTAGCAAATGAACCTACGAACCAAGTTTCAATACTTTGTGTCTTTTGAAAAAGGAGTCCCAAAAAAGTAGACACTGCAGAAATAACTGCTCCAAGCATCAATCCAATAATCGGGACAATTAAAGACGAACGAAGTTTAACTCTTCTTAAAAATAAAAAGAAAATCATAGTTCCTATAAAAGAAAAAATGATTGCACCAGTCATTCTTTGCACTAAAGTCGGGGCAGGGAATAATAAATATACAAAAAGCAGGCCTAAGCCTGACCATTCAATAGTCCCCGTTGTAGTAGGTTCAACAAAACGATTCTGTGTAATAAGTTGCATGACGAGCCCTGCCATCGCCATTGCAGCTCCAGTAAGCATTAATGCAACTGTTCTCGGAACACGAGTTATGAAAAACATCTCCATTCCGTCCTCTTGTCCACGTATATCATAAACTCCAGTAAACAGTGATATAATCCCTAAAATTATAACAACTATAATCGCTATTATAAAAGATTTTGTCCATAATTTATTGTGATTATAAAACTGGGGTTGAGAAATATTCTCAACCCTAGAAATTATATTTTTTGACACTGTTTCGTACTCCTTTACACTACTTAGCTAAAGTTTTTGCAAGATTTCCAAACAACTCTATATAAGTCTGAATTGATTCATTTGTGTAAGTATCTTCTGGTGCATAAACAACTTGTTTTTTAGAAACAGCAGTTGTGTTTTGAAGAGCTGGTGATTTAGAAATAACATCCTTAGCAGGTGTTGAAGTAGCTGCATCAGATGTTGCAGCATCACGATCTAATACGAAAAGCCAATCAGGATTTGTTTGTGCAATAGCTTCAACAGAAACGTCATCACCTTTATGACCTGCAGTAGAATTTGAAACTTCTAGTGCTGGAACCCAACCGAAAATTTCATACATTGGTCCCCAAACACGACCAGAATGTGGAGCAGCAAAACCAATATTCCCACCAGTAACGATAACACTCATAACTTTATCTTTTCCGTTATAAGCAGATTTTGCAGTTTCAATAGATTTATCAAAATCAGCCACTAATTTTTTAGCTTCTTTATCTTTATCAAAGATTTTTCCTAAAGTAATTGTAGAATCTTTAAGTCCTTTTACTAAGTTTTCTCCAGGCTTAGTAGCCTTCTCTGAAACATCAAAATTAAGATCAATAACTGCTGCATTTGGTACTAATTTTTTGATTTCTTCGTAATGGTCAGCAAATCTTTGACCAACGATTACAAGGTCAGGGTTTGCAGCTGCAATAATTTCAAGATTTGGCTCACGGTGATTCCCAATATTTTGAACTTTTTCATCCTTTTTATATGCTGAATCAGCAGGCATGATATCCTTTGGAGCAGCCGCTAATTTAATTCCCCAATCAGCTAAAGTTTCAAACGTTCTATTATCTAAAGCAACTACATTCTTTGGATTTACAGGAACTGTAACTTTTCCATGCGCATCAGTGATTTCAACCGTTTTTGTCTTATCACTACTATTATCTTTAGTAGCCTTCGAAGTTTCTTTACCTGAATCTGAGCAAGCTACTAACATTAAAGTGAAAATTGCTAGAATACTTACTAATTTTAAAAGCATAGTTTTTTTCATATGTATACTCCTTATAGTGTGATTTATTTCGAAAATGATGACATCCATAGATTGAATTAGAAAGTGACTTTTATTCAATCGAATCGCTATTGATAATCATTTTCATTTGAACATCCTGTTAATTAGTATAGTCATTAATTCTGTGAAAATCTTGTGAATGGTGCGAATTCATAAAATCAGGTATAAAAAGTAATATGTGAAGTCGGGCGTGTTGATTAACCATGATTTCCTCTACAAAACACGCTCATTAATAGCTAATATTTTCATAATCCATTTTTTCACGTCTTTTAATACTTCTAAGAAACTATTTGATTATCATATTTAATAAAAAAATGAGTAAAACCGAATGAAATAATTTTACTCATTTTTTATTATCTTATTTTTATCAGTCAATCATTGAATAGCCTCTGCCATGTATCGTTTGAATATATCTGTCTTTCTTCTCGCACTTTAACTTTTTTCTTACATACCCAATATATAAGTCTACTACATTTGGATTTACTACTACGTTATATCCCCATACTTGATTCAAAAGCATTTCACGGCTCAATATTGTGTTTTTATTCTTGATTAAAAATACAAGTAAATCATACTCTCGCTTAGTAAGCGAGAGGTTTTCGCCACCTTTTTTCACAATATTGCTAGATGCATCAACAAAGAGATCTTTAAACTGAAAAAAGTTTATTTCCTTTTGCTGGTTACAATCACTTCTCCTTAAAATTGCTTGAACCCTTGCTACTAATTCTTCTTTCGCAAATGGTTTTCTGATATAATCATCTGCTCCTGCTTGTAACCCTGCTACGCAATCCTTGCTAGAAACATTGTCGGTCACAATAATGATCGGTGTCGTTTTAACTAATCGTATTTGTCTACAAATTTCTGGTCCGGATATACTTAATGAATCCCAATCCAATATGATAATATCCCAATCTTGTTCATATATTATATTTAAACCTTCGTTTTCATTGTGAAGTTTTAAAATGAAATAGCCTTCTTGCGTTAGACCGCTTACGATTTTCTTCGCTAAAGACCGTTCATTCTTAATTACTAAAACCTGCTTCACCGATGGTTCACCTCTACTTCAATATAACTTAGTTAGATAAAAAATTATCCCAAAAAATAATTTAAGATTTATAAATTTTAAATTCCTAAAAAATCCGTTATAACAGCTTATTAGGAGAACTCTATATAATCTTACAATAGGTATGGATAAAAACACAAAACATATAAAGATTTGAATAAAGTGAAATTTTAATGAAATCTCACCAATTGGGCGTTTACGGTCAGCTATAGTATCTATCTGCTTATCATCAATAACTAGTTCTTCATTTTCTGTTTCAGGGGTACCGCCCGATTCCCATCAACTTAAGCATTTTATAAAACCACAAAATGAAAAAATGGCATTCTCTCTATTACTTTAAATCTAGAAAACAAATCACTTCAATATTTTCTGAATATTATGGGAGGATGTAAATACTGTGAACACTGTATATTTAGTGTTTAGTTGACCTTATAATAAAAAAAGCGCGCTAAATTGAATTGAAAGGTGCAAAAACATGATTACAAATCAACAACTAGTAATAAACAATTTGGAAGAAAAATTAAAAGTATTTACTCATACAGTTAGCGGAAAACTTACAAAGGAAGAAGATTTCATCATAGCAAATACAGAAATTCCTACTGATACATTCAATGTAGTATTGCCGAAATCTCCAAATATCAAAAATGCAGTTAAGATTAGAGATGGAATCAATAATTTTTCATATAAAAAATATCCCTTTAGTATTTGGATTGATGCTCAGCATTTAACTGAGGATTGGACAAAACTTATGCAAGAATATGACCTAAAAGAAGCGGAACGTAATGTAATGATGAAACTTGAAAATACTCTTAATGTTGATCAAAGAATTTCCCATCAACTTATGATTACTAATGTGAAAAATAATGAAGAACTTTTAAAATATATAGACGTATTCATGAGCTTATTCGAGGGTACACCAGAAAAAGATGCATTAAAAAGTTATTTTAATAAGTTTTCACAAGTAAAATTAGGTTCAGAAGTTCAAATGTTTATTGGATGCATAGATGACATGCCTGTAACTACTGGTTTATTAATAGAAAGCAAAGATAGTTATGGTATTTATGATGTGATGACAAAAGAAACATTTAGAGGTAAAGGAATTGGCAGTGAAATGTTTCAATTTCTTCTAAATCAAACAACGGATAAACAAAAACCAGTTGTATTACAGGCTTCAGATGATGGGAAAAATATCTATAAGCGATTTGGATTTATAGATGTCGGAGAAATGGTTGTATTTGAATAAAAGGTTTTCTTATTAAGCTATAGGGCGGAATTGTTGAGCAACATAGATAGGAAATGATCCAACTTTTTATAAAAGAATAAACCAATTGAAAATATTAAGGGCGTGTTTTGAACAATCTTTTTTCAAAACACGCTTTTTTCTTTTTGTTTGTTTATCAAGGTTATTTGCTTAACTTGAACAAACTTTATTCTAAAACAACATGAATTATTAATTAAAATCACTTTGAAGAAGCATATCTTTACATAACAAAAAAGAAGCATAAACCTGCACATTATGCAAAGTTATGCTTCCTGTTATACAAAATAAAAAAACCACCAAATATGTATTGGTGGAGACGGTGGGAGTCGAACCCACGTCCAAAAATATCGGCACTTAAGCTTCTACGAGTGTAGTCGATATATTAGCATTTCGCAAACTCTTCGGCCTATCGACAGGCTTCCAAGTTGCTAGTCTGATTGTTCTCTTCCTTCGCCCTCAGACGGCGAACTCCGGCGTAGTCCACTTAGTTTGAGTCCCTTACCCTACCACATGGACGATGGAGGGAGGAACCTTTAGTGCAATTAAGCAGCTAAAGAAAGATTGTTTTGTTTGCCAATTATAGGCTTTGACGTTTTAACGAGGCCGATCCCCTCGACTCGCAACCTAAGCTCGAACTATCCCTGTCGAATCCGTAACGTCCCCATGATAAAAATGGAGCATACGAAGAAAATATCGTGATAGCTACTAAGAGCTGTTTTTCAATGTGCAACAACCTTACATAAGTTATTATATCATACGCGCGCCGTTTTACAAATGTAAATATCTGTATTACATCTTTTGGCGATCACGGAACACGCGTGCAATTTCACGTTTCGCTTCTTTCTCTTTTAAATCATGACGTTTATCATATTGTTTCTTACCTTTTGCTAAACCAAGTGCCATCTTTGCAAATCCATTTTTCAAATAGATTCTAAGTGGAACTAATGCGTAACCTGTTTCTTTTGCAGCTCCCGCTAGTTTATCAATTTCTTTTTTATGAAGAAGTAATTTTCTCGTGCGAAGCGGATCATGGTTGAAACGATTCCCTTGCTCGTACGTATTAATATGCATATTATGAACCCATACTTCACCATTATGTATACGTGCAAACGCATCTTTCAAGTTCACGCGACCAGCGCGAATCGACTTAATTTCCGTTCCTTGAAGGACAAGCCCTGCTTCGTATGTTTCTTCGATGAAATAATCATGAAATGCTTTTTTATTTTGTGCAATAACCTTACCTGTACCTTTTGGCATATAACGTCCCTCCTCTATTTTTACTATTGTAACAAATGTTACTAAAAAGCGAAAGTGGCTCGCTTAGAATCTTTGGACATTGGAACTCCCGACAGAGAAGCGCTTTTTGCTTCGTCCGAGGGAGTGAAATGGCCAACAGATTCTAGCCACTGTAGCTGGATTCCATTAAAAAGCGAAAGTGGCTCGTTCAGAATGTGAGGTGGATGGAGCTTCTGACCTTGAGGCGCCCTTTGCCTCTGGGGAAGAAGCGAAGCCGCCAAACATTCTAGCCACTGTAGCTAGATTACATTAAAAAGCGAAAGTGGCTCGCTCAGAATGTGAGGTGGATGGAGCTTCTGACCTTGAGGCGCCCTTTGCCTCTGGGGAAGAAGCGAAGCCGCCAAACAT
>NZ_JAEHBN010000129.1:0-214 GCF_016483605.1 Bacillus cereus group sp. N11 | reverse complement strand
TACTTCCGCAAGACATGTTATGAGATATTTTATTAAAAGTGCGGGTGAAGGGAGTCGAACCCCCACGCCAAAGGCGCCAGATCCTAAGTCTGGTGCGTCTGCCAATTCCGCCACACCCGCATATTAATATATTTTTAAAAAATGGGGCGACTGATGGGAATCGAACCCACGAATGCCGGAGCCACAATCCGGTGCGTTAACCACTTCGCCACAA
>NZ_JAEHBN010000128.1:0-215 GCF_016483605.1 Bacillus cereus group sp. N11 | reverse complement strand
CGAAGTGGCTAAACGCGGCGGACTGTAAATCCGCTCCTTCGGGTTCGGCAGTTCGAATCTGCCCCCCTCCACCATTTTCTTTAAAATAACCTGAGAGGGTTTATTTTTTTGAGAAGATAAGCATACTAGTAAATATTAATGGGCTATAGCCAAGCGGTAAGGCAACGGACTTTGACTCCGTCATGCGCTGGTTCGAATCCAGCTAGCCCAGCCAT
>NZ_JAEHBN010000127.1:0-223 GCF_016483605.1 Bacillus cereus group sp. N11 | reverse complement strand
TGACATGTGGAGCTGACGAATACTAATAGATCGAGGACTTAACCATATAATATGTAGCAAATGTTATCTAGTTTTGAGAGAACATAAAAAACTTGTTGACTTTTAAAGTGAATAAGTTATAATAATGATTGTCTCAAAAGAATAATGTCTGGTAATGATGGCAGAGAGGTCACACCCGTTCCCATACCGAACACGGAAGTTAAGCTCTCTAGCGCCGATGGTA
>NZ_JAEHBN010000126.1:0-227 GCF_016483605.1 Bacillus cereus group sp. N11 | reverse complement strand
TGGGCCTAAATGGACTCGAACCATCGACCTCACGCTTATCAGGCGTGCGCTCTAACCAGCTGAGCTATAGGCCCATACAAATTGCAGGATTTATTTATATCATATCCTCATTTAAGAGTCAATATTGAATTGAACTCTCAAAACTAAACGAAAACGAAACACGGAAACTTATATTGATGAACAGCGTTCATCAATTCTCCATAGAAAGGAGGTGATCCAGCCGCACC
>NZ_JAEHBN010000125.1:0-229 GCF_016483605.1 Bacillus cereus group sp. N11 | reverse complement strand
AAAAAAATCCCTATCTTTTGGAGTTAAGTCAGTGATTGAAGATAGATCATCCGGCCTATCAAATGTGTAGCGTATTAGCCTTATCAGCAAAAGAAACAACGCAAGGCACAATCAGTACAATTTTACGAATTTTAGATGACCAGCAAGAACAATCTGAAAAATTAGAGAAACAGAGAGCGTATCTTTGGGTGCGGTACTAGTTATTAGTGGAAAATGAAATAGGAAGGAG
>NZ_JAEHBN010000124.1:0-230 GCF_016483605.1 Bacillus cereus group sp. N11 | reverse complement strand
CTGAATGACTCCTTCCCAATTCCGAACCATGTATTTGAACGTGAAGCAGACTAAGCGAACAGTAAGAAAAACTTCCAGCCTGTAGGATCAGGGCCGTTTAAGTTTAAAGAGAATAAATCAGATGAGTATGTTGCATTAGATAGATTTGATGATTATGTAGGTGGGAAAGCTAAGTTAGAATATATCTTATACCGAGTTGTAAAAGACCGTAATACAGCAAATGTTAAACT